>JALYSC010000268.1:4550-5046 GCA_030855005.1 Bacteroidota bacterium
TCCTCGGCTCCTGTCTGTCGCTCCCGTTTCCCTTTCATTTTTTGATTACCAAAATTCTGGGTAAAGCTTATCTTAAATGTAGGTTGTTGAAACAAGAAGTACGCCCTAAAATACTGATTGATCTGTGGCAAATCCGATTCACCTGAATATTTCAATGTATGAAACACGTCATCATAGCCCACCCTTAAGATCGTTTGATCTCCAAATTTTTTCTGCAATCCTGCATTCAGTACACCTGCAGGATCTATTTTTACCACCCCAAATAATCCACCTGTACCATAAAATGCAGACAGCTCAAATGTGATATTCGCCGGAAGTGTAAATGTCTGTGAAGTATACATTCCTAAACCTCCCGCTTCAAAGGATGAAAGAACACTACCATAATATTTTTTGGCTTTTGCATAGCCCGCAATGATATTATAATACATATTCCACCATTTCACAGGTGAAACTGGAATGGATAATGTCAAATTTAAAATCTTGGTGCCTACAAGGT
>JALYSC010000269.1:0-3589 GCA_030855005.1 Bacteroidota bacterium
GTTACCATAGACAAAGATTTACCCTGCAACTGATCATGCGTAGATGATTCGTGAAAGAATGAAGTGGCAGGAATTCCGGACCAATCCGCCTGGCCATCAGGCTTCCATTCGAATGAAAAATATCTTCCGCCTTTACCCTGCAAATATTCCAGCTTGACAGGATGATAACCTTTCGAAAGCCGAACGGTCGCTTCTTTCATTTCAGTACCATGCATGCCATCATTGTCCAATACAACCTGATCATCAATATGCACTTTCGAACCATCATCACTTAACACACGGATACCTGCAGTAGTATCATGATCTGTATAAATATACCCTTTGGCTATCATGACAAAATCTTCTGTAAGTCCACCGAAATCTGTAGCATCCAATCCCTGGAATTCGGTTACGATGCCTGCCTGATTTGATTTTATTGATGCCGGATACGAAGGAATTTTTTCGATTCCTGTTTGACCTGTGTATACGTCCACAAATAATCCTGGAAGCACATCTTTCATTTCCTTTACATCTGTATTGAGTGCAATGGCAGGACCGGCTTCTCCTTTTTGACCTGCATCTGTTATGTCAAGCGAAAGAATATATCTAACCATTTCCATCGCATCACTCTTTGGTAATTCGGGATGGGCACTCATTACTTGTGTGCCCCATATTCCTGCTCCACCTGCGATGACTTTATTAGCGAGTCGTGTCACCTCTTCTTCCTGCATAGGATATCGTTCGGCAATCTGCTTGTATGCCGGGCCGATCGTTTGCACCATAGCATTGTGACAAGTTTTGCAATCATTTTTGGCGATTAATCTTTCACCCAGCGGCAAGGTTTTTTCGTCTTCGCCAAGTGTATTTGGGTTATCTATTGTTGGTGTATTTATAAACCTGGTTCGGAAGAAAGTTTCACCATCTGTTTTTAATGTAAGGATTCCGTCGAGAGATAATAGTTGGCGTCCTTTAAAATCTGATTTTGATTCATCCTTTACTTCCCATTTTCCATTCGTTTCTACATTCCGTTTTAGCGCGATAGAAGATACATTTTGTGCAATGCTGATTTCGTAATCTTTCCCTGCGTCATCGACTGTAAAAATGCGTTCGAATCCTGCCTGTCCATCATCTGTTGCGATGAAGTCGGGTTGCTCATGTACAGTAATTGTTTTTCCATCATTGAGTAGCAGATGATAGATTAATAGAGCACGACCCTTTTTTAGAATATGACCGCCGTATGTCACTTCTTTGAGCACTTGCTGCCCACCTTGCTTGACGCTCCAGGGCTGTTTGTGTGTATTTTCTATCCAGCTATCTCCGATGGAAATAGGTTGGGGTCCATGTGCATTATCATACACAGCACCCTGCAGATGTACATGTCCTTTCCAGACTTTATATAATGAACAACTGTCAGTGTGGTATGCAGCCCAAAGATCATCATGTAATGCAAGTGTAATGATCCTTGGCTTTTGATCCAGCACTGATCTGAAGACCCATGGTTGATAGGGTCTTTCTGGACCTTCAGCAGTGGATGTTTTATTCTGGCAACTAAGGAAAGAGGTAAGAAGTGCCAGGCTGCAAAGGATGGCAAGACATTTTCCTGAAGTGTTTATCATTCGTTTCTATTTATCTGCCAATAATACTGAAAATCCAGTGATGCCTTTCATGCAGCCAACATGACAGGTTATTTATCTTTGCTTAAATAAAAATCCAACTATAATGAAAGTTCTTAAAGTTATACTCTTTGTACTGCTAGCCCTGGTGGGTATTGTCATTGTGATGGGTCTGATAGGTCCTAAAACCTATAAGGTCGAAAGATCCGCAGTAATCACTGCCTCTCCTGAAGCGGTATGGCCGCACGTGAGCAGTATCCGTAAACAATCTGAATGGTCACCCTTCATCGAAGCGGACACAACGATGGTGATCGAATATTATGGTAATGATGGAGAAGTGGGTTCGGGAAGTAAGTGGACCGGTAAAGATGGCAAAGGTGAACAAACCATCATGGCGCTTGATCCGAATAAATCAGTCAACACGCATTTAAAATTCATCATGCCATGGGGCACTAGCGAATCTGATGCGTATCTCAATCTGGAACCTGATGCTGGAGGAACAAAGGTGACATGGGGCTTCGGTGGCAATAATGATTTTATAGGCAGAATATTTAGCTCTCTCATGAGTTTGGATAAAGTTGTTGGCCCAATGTATGAAGATGGTCTGGCCAAACTTCAAACCATTGTGGCTTCTGCGCCACGGTCCATGGCTATGACATATGATGTCACACCTGGTCAATATGCGGGCGGTACTTATCTAGGCATCAAGGATGATGTAAAGATTCCTGAGCTTACCAATTTTTATACTAAAAATTTTGCCTCACTGATGGGCGGTGTTCAAAAAGCCGGTATTAAAACAATAACGCAACCGCTTGGAATATACTACACCTGGGATCTTGAAAAGATGATGACCAACATGGCTGCTGCTGTAGGTGTAACGCCTGATACCAAAGCTCCCGCTGGTCTTGAGAAGTTAACAGTGGCGCCCGGCAAATCACTTACGATCACTTATAAAGGTGGTTACAATGGAATGGGTGATGCTCATAATGCAATGGACAAATACATTCAATCTAACAAGCTCGAACATATCGCGCCCGTGATTGAAGAATACGTGCTTGGACCTGCTATGGAGACGGATTCTAATAAATGGGTGACCACAATTACATACCTGGTGAAGTAGCTTGCGGCTTTTCTACGTATATCTGCGCGAAACTAGATTATACAGTAGTCAGCCGATCAGGTTTATAGTTTTCTGCGTATTTCTGTGATATCTGCGGGAAACCAGATTATGCAGTAGTCATTAGTGAGTGGCAGGTCGGCTGGTACACAATCCATGCGTTCTACAGTCATTCGTTCCATTGTTCCCGGTAGCTAATATTATTATTTAAAATAATGATACCGGCATTGAATGATTTGTATTTTTTGAACCTTGCCTTTTGTTCCTATGACCCTGTATATGAGACGGTGTTCATGGTCTATTCTTCGGGACCAAAATCCACTTAGCTCATATTTGAGAGGCTCGGGGTTGCCTAAGCCCTTGAAAGGATGCAGGCGGATTGCGTGAATGAGTTCTTTTATTTTTTCAAATTTGGTCAGATCATACTCTATCCAATAATTGAAATCTTCCCAGGCCAATATGGTGAATTCAATGTTCACGACTTAGGATCAGCATCTGGATCATATACGACTATCTGGTCATCCCCCAATTGGCGAATGGAATCCATGATCCTCTGACGATTGATCTCCGGTGAGAGCAGATAATGTGTTTCGGTCAGTGCATTGTATTCTTTCAAGGATAGAATAACTACCGCGTCATCTTTGTTGGTGCGCGGTACCACAATGACCTCGGAAGAGTCAGCTACAAGGTTGAAAAAATAACTTATTCGGTTGCGAAGATTTGAAATGGTTATTGCTTTCATAATTTAGTACTAAATTACGTACAATATTTTGTAACACTACACTAAGGATTGTTTGATTCATGTTAGCACTTTTCTCACCCCTCTCACTTTCTTGCACTCTGCAGTTTAAAATTGGCCCAACTGATGGCTTCCTTACCC
>JALYSC010000269.1:3599-5040 GCA_030855005.1 Bacteroidota bacterium
CCTTACCCCATCGACGGCGGATGTGATCGAGTTGCTGGAAGAGGGAGATTTCTTCTTCCGTGTTGTCGAAGAGATTGAGTTGAATATTACCGTTGACAAGGCCGCTGAACTTGATGCCGATGAGACGGATCAACTGGCGGCGCTCATAGACGTCTTCGAAAAGTTCGAGGGCATATTGGATCAGTGTGCGGGTCTGGGCGGTATAGGGGATCTTCTTTTGTTTGGTGAAGGTGTTGAAGTCAGCGTAACGTATCTTGACGGTGATGCAACTGGTGAGTCGTGCATCCTGACGGAGGTCAAAGGCAAGTTCATCCACCATGCCGCCGAGCATGCTGCGGATAAAATTCATGTCGAGGGTATCCTCGCTGAAGGTCCGCTCCTTGGACATTGATTTTTGTTCGTTATACGGGATTACCTGCCGACGGTCTATGGCGTTGGCGCTTTCCCAGAGGAACTGGCCCATCTTACCAAACTCTCGTTCGAGCAGGGGGTGCGGGATCTCACGCAGGACCCGGATGGTGCGTACACCCATAAAGCTGAGTTTCTTATATGTCTCCTTTCCCACTCCGGGGATCTTACCGGTAGAAAGTGGAGCGAGGAATTCTCGTTCTTCCCCTGTAGGGATCTCACGCATTCCGTTGGGTTTGGCCTCACCGGTCCCTACTTTAGAGACGAGCTTGTTGACAGAGAGCGCACAGGAAATGGGCAGGCCCGATTCCTTCATGATCCGCTCGCGGAGTTCACCCGACCATCTGAAGCAGCCGAAATACCGGTCCATTCCGGTGAGGTCAAGGTAAAACTCATCAATCGATGACTTTTCAAATACCGGTGCTTCACTCTCGATGATCTCCGAGACCAATGCCGAGTGACGGGTATAGGAATCCATGTCACCCCGTAAGACGAGTGCCTGGGGGCAAAGTCGCAGAGCCATCTTCATGGGCATGGCAGAATGGACCCCATACCGTCGGGCCTCATAGCTACAGGAAGCTACAACGCCGCGGCCGCCCATCCCCCCGATGATCAGCGGCTTGCCTTTGAGGCTGCTGTCGCGAAGACATTCGACGGACACAAAAAATGAGTCCAGATCCAGATGAAGCACTGCCCGATCGTACATAGACCAAATATAGGGCAATATTTGACGAATTTTAAGTCAATGAAAAATATCTGCTATTAAATTAATTTTTAGCAAACCCCTGACAGGAATAAAGAGTCTATCCGGTAAAAAGTAATAAACCTCTAACTTTAAAACGTGAAAACATATCTCATCCCAATATTACTATTCTTCAGCCTGGTAGTCATCCACCCTGCAGAAGCTGTCAACAGTGAAAAAAGCAGGAAAGAAAAACAGGAAGAAAGGCAGGCAGATAACGGAGAAAAGAAAATGGATGCGCTCAGCCTGGTGGCATACATCTCTGCTGTCACAGGTATCGCGAGCCTTTTC
>JALYSC010000270.1:0-4464 GCA_030855005.1 Bacteroidota bacterium
TTCAGTAACTTCTTCGCACCTTCCTTTTGTGTTCCGTCCGGATGTTCTATATATTCTGTTAAAAGTTTTTTTGCTGTTTCAAATGATCCCTGCCTGATCTGATATAATGCCAGGTAATATCCGGATTCCGCATAGTAGATCAGCCCGGGGTCTTTTCGGATCTCACGCAGGATCGATGCCGCATCTTCTGATCTTTTCAATTGCATCAATGCCATGGCATATATGAATTGAAAGTTCAGATTATTCTTGTATTCAGGTGTCAACGTTTCAAATCCTGATATAGCCTCTTTATATCTGCCTTCCCAGTAAGATACCTGAAACTTTTCAAGATCCGAAAGCCCTTCTTCATCGGACCGTGAAGTTGGATCCATCTCATCATCCCGGTATGGTTCAAAATTAGCCGCATACAATTCCTCCCCTCTTTCCTTCATTGTTTTTGTCTTACGGTCAGACATCTTCTCTGCCATATCAGGCTTATCCTCTGGTACAGGATTGGTCTGAATTGTATCAACAGGAATCGTCTTTATTTTATCTTCCTGGATAGTATCCAACGGTTTGACTTCAGACTGGTATTCCGAATTTTCACGAGGCATCAGAAAATTGAAGACCAGCAAAACGATCACGAGCGCTGCTGCTGCAAACAGCCAAATGTCACGACGCTGTATTTCCCACTTCTTTCCTGGAAGGCCCTTGTCGAGGATTTTATCTCGATCCCGAAATCGTGCCTTCAACTCTTCACGCTGTGCCATCCTGAGTGAGTCAATAACTAACTCATACTGCATCAATTCCTGCCGGAGATCGAAATCTATTTGTAATCGTTTTTCCATGTCATGTCTTTCATCTATTGTCATCTCCCCGGTCAGATATCGTTCGAAAAGTTTTTGATTCTGTTCTTTCATCTGTGTGGAGATGCCATACGTTCTGTAATTAATTCTTTCAGCCTTTTCAGTCCACGAGATATTGTGACACTAACTGCATTTTCACTGGTATATCCGGTCTGCTCCATGATCTGGGGAATTGATTTACCCTCCAGAAACCGCATCACCAGGATCTGCCTGCTCTTAGCCGGCAACTCCTGTACCGCTAAATGTAAGATGTGTTGTTGTTGTTCCATAACTTCTTCGTTCTCTAACACATTAATGCTTTCATCCATATTTATATTAGCATCAAATGCATCAACAAGGTCTATTTTTTCATTCTTTTTAAAAATTTTAAGCAATCGCCGGTACCCGATCAGGAATAAATAAGTCTTCACATCACACGTGAGATGTGTCAATTTTTTATCCCTTACCTGTTCATAAAACATGATCATGGCGTCGTGCCATGCATCAATTAGATCATCACGATTCTTGATATAAAAACGTTGACCAGCCCACCGAATGAAGTCATCCCGGTGAGCATCGTAGAGTTGATCCAATACAGCCATATTGCCTTGCGACAAGGATTCAAGTAATGAATCGGCTGAAGGTTTTTCCTTTTCCATTTTAGACAGCCCGACGCGGTAAGCCGAGGATCTCGATAATACCGCATTCATAGCTGTGAGGCAATTTCTTCCCTCCCAGTAATGGTGCGTTGCCGGTAAGAGAGGAGATTAATGAAAAATACTGAAAAGATTTGATGTGCAGGGTATAGACCATCCCAAAACTTCCACCGAAGTAGTACGTTTTGGATGTTATACATGCAATTGACATTCACTTTTTCCATCGAAGCAGAGTTTAATAATATTGCTGACCGGATATCGAAGCAATGTTGTCAGCGGATGGAATAGAATCCCTATCGCGATCTGACCACAAGGATCTTTTTATCTGGGCTGCATGATAGTATGACTTCGCATTGTCCAGCACAACTATATCACCAGATCTGATGTACAGTTGAGCCCCCGGGCAGATGTGCAGTGAATTGATTTCTGTTAGTCCGGACGGATATATGGGGTAATTATTAGTTAGCGTCTCATCCGTCCGGATGACTACATCAGAAAATTCATTTGGAATAGTCTGTGTACTCCAATTGTTAGGTTGTTGCCAGGCTCTCTCTGATCCTGGCGTCTGCCCGATCCAGATCGATAAGATTTGGCCAGGGAGAAGTTTCGTAGATAGCATTATAATCATAGACAGGATCAGGCTTTTCATGGCATCGTTGTTGGTGGGTTTGCCAATTGATACACCGTTAATGCAAATCTTAGCATCAATCCTATTTTTCTTTTTTGGCTGTTTCACTCAATGCCCTAGCTTAAATAAAATTGGCTGAACATCCGAAGATGATCAGCCAAACAATTGGGATCCTTAGTTTGAGTAAAACCCGGGATCCGGGCTAAGGGGTTATGCAATCTTGTAGAATAGGGTTTTCTAATGTATGCTGGTAGGAATAATTGGTCACTGGGTAGTTGGTGGTTTGATCGTCTATATCACGATGGAACAGTTGTTCGTGGTCAATATTATCAGGGAATTGATCTAGACCTTCCTGATATTTTTTGGCACAAGAAGTCAGCATGATCCAGATGATCAGAATCATGCTGACTGTATGTATTGAGTTGGTAAACCTTTTCATTTTGTTTTGATCCAATAGTTGGTTCAATTCCACAATCCTGCAGGCGTTCCAATATATGCAGGTGACGTTCTCAATGTGTTGCTTACCCCCGTATGCCCAAATATAGGAGGGTGAGCCAAGAAGCGCCTCACCAGAAATGGTGAACCATAAAAAATAATTAAGCTAGGAAATAATCTTTGCCTCTATTGCCTTTTTGATTGCGCTGGTCCGGTTATGAACCTCGAGAGCGTTGTAGATTCCTTTTATATGCGTATTGATAGTGTTTTCAGTCAAATGCATTTCCTGGGCTATTTCAGAAGTCATTTTGCCAAGGGCAAGGTTTTTCAATACTTCAATTTGTTTTTTGGTCAGTCCGGCATATTGTTTGTGACCGCCCTGGTTTCTGGAAAAAAACATCTGGAACCTGCTCTTAACTGAAGAGATATGTTCTGCAAGCGTGGGGCTGGAGATAAGATTCAGTACTCTTTTAGCAACAGATGGAGTCATATATGCTCCTCCTTCAAACATCATTCGAAGGGATTTGCGCAACATTTCATGAGGAATCTGGATCGAGGTATTAAAGTCAGATTTGAGCATATACCCATCTGCCCCCAGGCAAATGGCATTAAATATTGTTTCGTCCAGATCAAACGATGTGAGCATCATGACTTTAATTTGAGGGAACTGATGTTTGATCATGTACAATCCGAGGATTCCTTCCTCATCATCCTGCATCTGGACATCCATCAGGACGACATCCGGCTGTAGCGAATGAATATTCTTTTCTAATTCACTCGTGTCTGCAAAACATCCAATCAACTCAAAATCCTGCCGGATGGCAAAAAAGACACTTTCGAGTTGTGAGCGAAAAATGGGATCATCATCAAATAAAATGACACTTTTGGACATGGGGGGTTTATTAGGGTCACGTAAATGTAATCTAAGTAAAATCAATTTAAAGCCGGATGTATTATTTAAGTGGTATGCTGACAGTTATAGACGTGCCATTTCCCGGAGAGGATTTTATGACCAGATTACCTTTGATGCGTTTCATCCTCTTTTCCATATTCCCCAACCCATAACCTGAACTTCTAACATTATCCTTTTTAGCGGAACCCGGATCAAATCCTATTCCATCATCTTTGATAACCATGACTAATTGATTGGATTGTCTTTGAAATCGAACTTCAACATTTTGCGCTTTAGCGTATTTAGAAATATTGTTAAATGCTTCGTTGATAATAGACATTAGTTGATACCTGATTTCACCTGGAATTATTTTTTGGTTTAAGGCAGGTTCCGATTCCAAAGTAAAATGAACGGCGGGATCCAGTGTCATGTTACGGTCATCCCGGATCTTCAGCAACAGACTTTCCATATTTTCATTTTCAGGATCAATTGCCCATACCAGTCGCTTCATATTGTTGACAATACTTTTTCCGATTGTTGCAATTTGTTGCATCCTGGGATTTGATTTGTCATCATTGAGCATCATATCAGCTGACATAACAATAGCCATGAGTCGCGAGCCAACATCGTCATGAAGATTTTCATATAAGCGTAACCTTACTTTCTGTAGCTCAAGTGTTTTACTGATACGCAAATACAGGAAAAGGGAGACTAGACCCAGCATCGCAAGTATAACCATCGTTCGGAACCACCAGGTTTTGTAATACGGCGGTATGATGTTGATAACTAACCTTCGCAATTTTTCATTGACTATTCCATCCGAATTAAATGCCTTAACGAGAAATGTATATTTACCCGGATTCATATTTGGATAGCGCACCTGTGCACCGTTTGATGCATTTACCCAGTCGGGATCCAGGCCTTCCATTTTATACATTACTTTATTCTGATCGGGAGCACTATACTCTAATGAATTGACGGTGAAGGTGAGTGTGTTTTGTGTGAATGGAAATTCCAGACTCTCGATTT
>JALYSC010000270.1:4474-5029 GCA_030855005.1 Bacteroidota bacterium
GTGGCTGTGCAGTATAAGTTACATTTTTTAATTGGTCAGGATAAAAAGCAGTTATTCCTTCAGGTGATCCGAACCACATTTCACCATTTTTTAGTTGAATGGCAGAGAATAAGTTAAAACTCGATGCTGGTAGTCCGTCTTCCTGAGAGTATGTATGTGTGGATTTATCGAGCGGATTAAAATCAATTAAATCACCCAGAGATGCAAGCCATAAATGTCCCTTTGCATCCATTAGCATTGAAGAAAAATTGGAAGCTGGAAATCCGTTGGACTCATTATATAGCCTTGATATAACAAGCGTTTGTTTATCAATTTCATAAAGGCCTATAGTCGTGGTCAACCATATAGTCCCGGAATGCAAGTCTTCTACCAAAGCTGTTGGAAATCCTAAAACAGGGATCGATTTTAGATGCTGATTGCCCGCTGCATTATACACATCATAGGTGACACCACCTGAACTAAACCATAACCTTCCATTTGATTCCTTAAAAAGAGAATAATAAGCTTTTGGAAATATTTCAGAATGGAATTTACTTAAAGAATGTTGGGTATTTC
>JALYSC010000271.1 GCA_030855005.1 Bacteroidota bacterium
GTTTATCACTTTTGTTATCCCCTGCATTTGGTTTTACTGCGGTGATCATTGTGTTATATCTTTTCAAATATCTTTTTAAAAACAAAGAAATATTTAAAGATCCCTCTCAAAATAACAACAAGCCACCACCGATGTGGATCAGGCTTATACTTGTTACTACATGTACGTTAGTTAGTTTTTTTCATGGAAATAATGATGGTCAAAAAGGAGTTGGCATTTTGATGATTGTTTTACTTGCCATGCTGCCTTCTTATTACGCAATCAATCCGCAACTAAAGGTGGACAAAATGAAAACGGCGATTACCGACATGAAAGAGGCCACATCGGATTATATGCATGGCGCTTCAGATGATCCTTACCACGAATCACTTGGTATGCTCGACGATATTGAAAAAGATGTGATAGCACTTGAAAATGGGGATAAAGCGCATAGGGTGGATACGCGTAAGCATATTCAGTCATTTGGTAAAATCTCCAAGACACTGTTGGCGGATCCTGCTTTTTTGACAGAAAGTCAAGACCGAAAGAAATTTAAACACGGGCTTGATAATTTGAAAACAGCAACTGATTTTGCACCCGTTGAAGCAATATTATTAATATCCCTTTCCCTTGGTTTTGGCACGATGGTCGGCTGGAAGCGCATTGTTGTCACCATCGGAGAAAAAATAGGGAAGACACATCTCACTTACGCCCAGGGCGCTGCCGCCGAACTTGTTGCAGCAGGTACAATTGGTCTTAGCAGTGGATTTGGATTACCAGTCAGTACTACACACGTATTATCCTCCGGTATTGCCGGATCCATGGTAGGTATGGGAGGACTTAAAAATCTTCAAAAGAACACCATCTCCACTATCGCGATTGCATGGTTGCTGACTCTTCCCATCACCTTCGCTGCTTCGCTGGCATTTTATTACTTATTCAACTGGCTTCTCTAAAATCGTAACGTGAGATAGTGAGAGGTCAATGTTGAGTCGTCAGTCCGCGAATTTTCTTTCATGAATCGTGAGTTAGGAAACTTCATTTTGAAGTCAATGCATGTTATTGGAGTCAATCCTTCGACTTGCTAGCCGCAACCATGTGCTATAGTTCGAGTTGGTGGTTCACATCCTCGTGCTACAGCTCTCCAACCGCCCCAATTCCAAAATCGAAAATCGAAAATCCCCCAATCAATAATATCCCCACTTCCATTTCACCCCTCCTTTACCATTTATCTCCAGCGCGGGAGCAGGAATTTTGAAAATATTCAACATCGAGAGGATCGTCTTAAGTGGCTTACTCCGCACATTTATTTTACTTAAATCAATGTCGGGAGATAGATACCATTGCCTGTAACGCGGATAATCTATCTCAGATGCTATAAATTCTTCACCGGCGATTTCCCATGAATTATCAAAACCGCCAAACATATTTTCAGCACCATAACCAACAGCAATATTTAACCACTTTGGAAATTTACTTTCCTCATGCATAAAAGAATGAAGGTTGACAGAAAGCCAAATGGTCTGCGCATTATAATCTTTTAGAAAGGATTCCAATATGTTCTCACCGTAGATATCATTAGTACGTGTCCGTAATGTTGTAGTCCCATTCATGTCTCCTTGCAAAAGCTCATTTGGATATGTTCTGTAAGTGGAAGAAACTTTTAACCTGATCCGTTGCTCATCCCAAAGAATTTGTTGCGCAGCCCACATTCCGCTACCACCCAGATTGGCGGCAAAATCATAAGGTGAGAATCCCCATTGAGATGAAAATCCATCCAGCGTTTCCACCGTAGCCTGAAGACCAGTAGCTACAATTGCGCTGGCCCAGATAGCAGTTGTCCTTTTCATGCCCGTCCACCTGGAGATACCATAAAGCCAGTCCGCTTCGAAGTAGGCCGTAAACATGTGACCCGCCTTGTCCATTTGCTGCCACTCCCGGGCATCGTTGAAGAAATGAAAGGATGTACGGGGGTATTGCTTATACCACAGCTCGTTGAGACTGATCAGCGTACCTGTATACCCAACCGCCCCTGCACCTGCGGCAGTCCAAAATCTGCCTTTATGAAGGGTATCAGGGATATCCCAAAATCCTGTACTATCCTTTTGAGAAGCGGCTGAAAACCAGCATATCACGATCATGCTGGCAATAAGCCATACCTGGCGCCCGACATTTGTAGACTTAAATAGGGGTTTCAGCAACATCAGGGAAGAAAAACGCCAATTATTGATATTTTGCAGGCAAATTAGATCATAAAACCGGTTGAACGAACGCTTATAGAATATATGATGATACATCGACTTGCTTTGCGTTTTATTTGCGCTCTGTTTTTAAGCTTTTCAATTGGTTTAATTCACAGCCAGGATCTCCACTTCACGCTACATCAGATGACCCCATTGGTTTTCAATCCAGCCAATACGGGTAATTTTTATGGTAGCTACCGCCTTTCTGGCCTTTACCGGGATCAGTACCGATCCGTTATCGGGAAGGCTGCTTATAGCACACCAACCTTTTCGGTGGATTTACCCATTATCAAAGGATTCGGTGAAAAGGACTGGGTCGGAGTGGGGATGTTCTTCTATTCCGACAAATCCGGTACCATCGGACTCACTCAATCTTCTTTTAAGGCCAGTGCTGCTTATCATCTTGCTCTTAACAAAGATGGCAGCCGGGTGTTGTCATTCGCATATCAAACCGGGGGCACTCAACGGGAAGTAAAAAATGCCGATGCCTATAAATTTGAAGACCAAATCATTTCAGGCGGTAGTACGCAGGAAATGATAAATCCAGATAAACAAGGCTTCCTAGATCATGTAGGAGGTTTGAAGTTTACTTCGAAATTTAACAAAACAGATGAATGGAATGTAGGAGTTGCAGTTGGGAAAATTGGCCAGCCAAACTGGTCAATTGCCGGAAGCAGCTATGAACTCGAGCCCCGCATCCATGCCCAATTTGGATTGTCACGACTGATGTCCGATAAGGTTCGTTTTATGCCAAATATCAGCTATCAGAAAATACTAAAGAGTCCGCAGAATACATTAGTTGTACAGGGCTTGATCGACTATCTCTATAACGAAAAGAACAACACAATTTTGAAGGGCGGATTAGGTTATAGAAGCGGTGCAGGTATTGGCGACGCTCTGCAGGTGATGCTGGGTGTCGAATACAAGGCAGTTGTTGTGATGTTTGGGTATGATGTCAATATCTCCAGGTTATCAACAGCAAGTGGAGGAGCCGGCGGAATTGAACTGGCAGCGCAGTACGTAGGTCGCATCTACAAAAGACCAAAACCGGATCCAGTTATCTTTTGTCCAAGATTCTAATTATGAACGCGAGAACGATATTGTTGATCAGTGGCCTCTTTACAATGGGTTTGAATCTGATAGCACAACCGGTGACGGAAGTGCCTGTATATATGATGATCGAGACAGCAGAGAAAAGTATGCTGATACCCGATTACTATACTGCACTCGAATGGTATGAAAATGCCTATAAAGAAACCCGTGACCCGGAAATTGCAATTAAGATCGCCGATCTTCAAATCAGGTTGCGCGACTTCGCACGAGCTGAGCGTTGGCTTGAGAAAATTGTAGAACGTGATCAGGGTGAAAAATATCCAAACACCGTATTTCAGTACGGACAGGTATTAAAGATCAACGGTAATTATCAGGGTGCTATTGATGCTTTCAATCACTATGCAGGTCTTGCAGTGAATGATAGTTTGCTTGCACTTGCTGATAATGAAGTTGCAGGCATTCAACTTGCAATGCAGTCAAAGCCACCAATTGATTTGGTTGTAGAGAACGTTGGTAAATCTGTGAATTCATCTTACACTGACTCTGCACCATTCGTAGGTCGTGATGGAAAATTATACTTCTCTTCCTTCCGTCGTAAAGAAATCATTGTTCTTGATGGAAAGGAAGGAGATTATCATTTTAAAATTTATGCATCTGAAGCTGAAGATGATGGTGAATGGGATAGTGCAAAACCATTATCGGAAAAAATTAATCGCGTTGGTTACCATACAGGAAGTCCAAGTATTTCAAAGGATGGTACGAAAATGTTTTTTACGAGATCTTTACTTACCGGAAATGAATTGACAGAAAGTAAAATTTATGTTGCTCCTGAAAGTGGTGGCGACTGGGGAGCACCTGTTGAATTGCAGGGTATCAATGGAGCATATATTGCGAAACAACCATGCCAGGGTAATCTTTTTGGAAAAGAAGTTCTGTTTTTTTCTTCCAACATGCCTGGAGGAAGTGGTGGCTATGATCTCTACTATGCAGATCGCCAGACAGAGGATACTTATGGCCGTCCTATTAACCTGGGCCCATCCATTAACTCTACACTTGATGAGGAAACTCCATTTTTCCTGAATAACAAATTGTATTTCTCATCTGCTGGCCATCCTGGTCTTGGTGGATTTGATGTATTTCGCATAGATTGGAATGGACAGGACTGGGGTAAAATTGAAAACCTCGGTGCAGGATATAATTCTTCGTATGATGATCTCTTTTTTTCTGTGAATGAAGAAGGCAAAATTGGTTTTCTCGTTTCCAATCGGCCGGATGAAGCTTCCCGCAGCGTAAAATCCAAAACATGTTGTGATGATATTTATCAATTCCATATCCGTGATATCATTATTGATCTGGTGACGAGTGTTTATGATGGCAATGTGCCACTGACGGGGGCGAAGGTGACAATGTGGGAAGTAGTCAGAGGCAAGCAAGGCAAATCAGACCAGCAGACGAATGATAAAATGAATGAATTCCAGTTTGGCCTGGATAAGGATAAAGCATATAAGGTTTTAGTTGAAAAAGAAGGTTACAATCCTGCAGAATTTGAGTTCAACACTGTTGGAGTTATAGATAATTTCACAGTACGTCGCACCGTGAAGCTCGCGAAGAAACCTGAGGATAAATCAGGAATGGAAACGGTCACAATCAATGAACCGATCCGTCTGAATAATATCTATTATGATTATGATGATGATAAGATCCTTGTTGATGCAGAAAAAGATTTGAGTTTCGTGCTGGTT
>JALYSC010000272.1 GCA_030855005.1 Bacteroidota bacterium
GTCCTGATCATACTGCATGGCTGGGATTTACTGCTTCCACTTCCGATTTGAGTGCATATCATGATCTGATAGGTTGGTCGGCAAAACAATATGATGCTCCCAAAGATATTGCTTCAGATTCCATTGTCGTACTTGAGAAAGGTACTCTTGAAGTAAAAAAGAGAAAGCTAACAATCAATGTCTGGGATCATAATACTGTAGATGGTGATGTCATATCTCTAAAGCTTGGAGATGAGTGGATTTTGACTAACTATGAACTTAAATCCGATAAGCATACACTCACAACTACCTTGTTAGGATTCAGCCAGGATCTTGTGGTGTACGCGCATAATGTCGGTATGGTTCCTCCCAATACTGTGACTGTAACTGTGTTTGATGGAACGACAACACAAAAGGTGACACTTGACTCTAATATGGAAACCAGTGAGTCTATCAAGATCGCGTTTACGGGTGAGGACGAGAATAAATAATTCTCGCACTCAATAGCTTATCACAGCAATGGATATTTTTCAATGGGGTGATATCCAGGTCATGCAGAACTCTGATGTATTAAAAGTTGGTACCGATGCTATCTTATTAGGATCGTGGATACAACCTTCTATATTATCTCCACTACGAATTTTAGATGTAGGTTGCGGTACAGGAGTTCTGTCGCTTATGATGGCGCAAACTTTTCCGAATGCAATTATCGAGGCAATTGATATTCAGCCAGCAGCGGCAGGCCTCGCTTCGGAAAATTTTAAAAAATCAAACTGGAATCAACGACTCACAGCAAAAATCTCTGATGTAATGATGATGGAGAAATCAACTCCATCATACGATTTGATTATTATAAATCCGCCGTATTATTTGATGGATAATATTCCTTCCCAATCTATTTCAAACAGGATAGCAAAACATTCTGTTTACACATATGCTGACTGGATGAAGGCTTTAGATAAACAACTTTCGTCTACAGGAGAAATAGCGATGATCATTCCGTATGAAAATGCATTTGCATGGATTAAAGCTGCCAATGCATTCGGAACTTTTGTTCGAAATCGGCTGGACGTATTTTCTTTTTCCGATGATGATAATCCAAAACGAACACTGTTGAAATTTGGTAAGAAACTTTTGTCCCCTGAGCAATATAGTTTGGTGATGTATGATCGTCGGGATGAGCATACATCAGTATACCGGCAATTTCTTTCTTTAAAAAAGAAATAGCTGTCTACCCGTTTTAGAAAATCTAAACGTCTAAAGAAAGGTGTAAAAATTAAAAAAGGCGACCTTTTATATAGAGGTCACCTTTTTAGTTTTGAGCCATTGTATCATGGGTGGAATCTTGGATGATACGCATTGCAACTGTCAGGATAGTATCATCTTCAAGACAGACTATTCCGCCGTCTGGACCTGGTTGAATATGTTGTGATACGATCTGTCCGTTTTCATACTTTTTTGCTCCAAAATAGTTGCGGACGGTTTGCTCTTCTAAATGCAATTCATCTGCAATTTTCTTTACACTGCCGGTTGGTAGGGCATGTTTGATTCTACGCAATTCTTCAAAAGTGATATTCATACTTCAGGAAGTTGAGTTTGAAGGTGAAAGAATATATTCCCGACTTGAAGTTAGGTCATAATCATCAATTGTAAAAGATTTTTTTACAAAAAAATGACATTAGCCCTAATAGGGTAATAAACCGCTATAATACAGAAGCTACATCTACATAAGGAAGATTGAATGCATCAGCCACACCTTTGAAAACGACTTTCCCGTTCACTACGTTCAGCCCTAGTTTGAGTGCATTATCCTCATTGCAAGCAGTCTTCCAGCCTTTATCTGCCAGGCGGAGTGCGTAGGGTAATGTAGCATTAGTCAGGGCAATAGTTGAAGTGTATGGAACTGCGCCAGGCATATTAGCAACACAATAATGAACAACACCATCAATTACATAAATAGGGTCATCGTGGGTTGTAGGACGACAGGTCTCGATACAACCACCCTGGTCTACTGCAACGTCCACAATGACGGTGCCGGGTCGCATTGTTTTAAGCATGTCGCGTGTAATAAGCATAGGTGCTTTTGCACCCGGAATGAGGACAGCTCCAATGATTAGATCATGCGTTTTTATCAGCTCACGAATGTTGACCTCATTAGAATACATCGTGATTACATTAGGTGGAAGGATATCTTCCAGGTAACGCATTCTATTTAGGTTGACGTCAAGGATTGTCACCAAAGATCCCAACCCTGCAGCCATTTTTGCGGCTTGTGTGCCTACAATGCCTCCGCCGAGAATAAGCACTCTAGCCGGGGATACACCAGGCACACCACCTAATAAAACTCCACGTCCACCTTCAGGTTTTTCAAGGAATTTGGCTCCTTCTTGTACAGCCATACGACCGGCAACTTCTGACATCGGTACAAGGAGTGGGAGAGAGCGATCCGGTAATTCTACCGTCTCATAGGCAAGGCATACTGCCTCTCTTTCAATCATCGCTTTAGTCAGCGGTTCGTAAGATGCAAAATGGAAGTATGTAAATAACAGTTGATCTTTTTTGATTAATGGGTATTCTTCAGCTATAGGCTCTTTGACTTTAATAATCATGTCGGCAATCGCATACACCTCCTCAATAGTCTGAAGGATGGAAGCTCCGCGCTCTTCATATTCAGCGTCTTCAAATCCACTATGGAAGCCGGCAGAATGCTGGACATATACTTTATGACCACGCTTGGTCAGTTCTAATGCACCGGCAGGAGTAAGGGCTACTCGGTTTTCGTTCGTTTTGATTTCTTTAGGTACACCAATAATCATACTTAGTTATTTAGGCTAGTTTTAGAAAGTAGGGCAAAGGTAAACAAAGGTGGAAAGGAGCAAAAGAAGAAGGGAGCAAAAGAAGAAGGGAGCAAAGGAGCAAGGGATCACAGGATCACAGGATCACAGGATCACGGGAATACAGGAGCAAGGGATCACGGGAACACAGGAACCATGGGCCAAAGGTTCAAAACATCCCCTGTTCGGCATTAAAATTTGGAACGCAGATTAACGCAAAATTATTTAAAAACGAATTCGCAAATTAGATTATCATTTTCGATTATGTAAGCATGACTGCATTATCTGGCACATAAAGAAAGCTGGGTGAAAAGGCGCAGATCCATTATAAATATTATCTGCGGCATTTGCGTAAAAGCTTAGCAAGTAAGGGGTTCATAAAAAAAGCCCTCTCCTTCGAGCGGGCTTAAGGTTAACTAAAACTAAGATCACACTTCTTATCTGGAAGCAGTAACCTGTGTTGCTGCTGGTGAGATTCATAAAAAGGGGCTCGAGACGTTTCCCGAGCCACTGCGATTATCCATTAAAAAACCAAAACTTATGCGTCAAATATAATACACATTAAACATATTCATCATATGTAACTGACTTTTTATCAAAGAAAAAGATAAACTAAATTTTCGTAATATGTTTTGTGCTGAAAATGTAGGGTATATGAAACTGCTCAGAAGCCTTTATCGGAAACTTTTTTTCAAGGCTGCCACTGCATCATGTCCTTTTTGGCCTAAATTGAGGGAAAACTCATTGACATAGAGGTCAATATGGCTCTTCATTACGCTTTCTTCCATCTCTTGTGAATACAAGCGGACATAGTCCATGACCTGGTCCGGATGATTGTATGCGTAATGAATACTGTCACGAATCAGGAGATCTACTTTTTGGATAGTATTCACATCCAGCCTCCGATCTGCAAATATGCCACCCAGGGGAATAGGTGCAGAAGTCGCTGTCTCCCAGGCTTCTCCAAGGTCATTGATTTTTACAAGGCCCTTTGCCTCATAAGTAAACCTGTTTTCATGAATTATGACACCCGCTACTACCTTTTCATCGGATACTAATTTTTCAATTTCACTAAAAAGGTGAAACTCCTTTTGGTGGCATAGAGGGTAAAACAAATTAAAAAGCAGATGTGCTGTTGTCCATTGACCAGGAAGTGCAACTGGCCCATTTTCTATTTCTTCTTTTGAACGGTATTTTTTTGAAATTAGGATTGGGCCACATCCAATACCCAAAGCCGACCCGGTGGATAGAAGCTGATATTCGTTCTCCAGTGGTATAGCACGATGGAAACTCATTTTAGTTATATCCAGTTTCCCAAAACCTGCCCATTCATTTAGTTGTTCGACATCAGCCATATGGACATCAAAGTTGAGTCCCTGTGTATCAATCCATTGATTGACCAGAGCAGCAAACATAAAGGTATCATTGGGGCACGGTGAAAAGCCTAATGTCAAATCCATCTTACGAAAACTGAAAATTTCTACCTTGCGAAATGGCTAAAAGAGATCTTGAAATTATCTATGAAGATAACCACCTCATTGCCATTAACAAGCCGAATGGTCTGCTCGTTCACACCGATAATACAGGTGATACGAGCCTGGAGGAAATTCTAAGAGAATACATCAAGGAAAAATATCAGAAGCCAGGCAACGTATTTCTTCAATCCTGTCACCGACTGGATCGTCCGGTGAGTGGTGCACTGATCTTTGCCAAGACATCCAAGGGGAAAGAAAGGATGCGGGAGTTATTTACAGCCCGTAAAGTTGATAAGACTTACCTGGCTATGGTGACAAAACTACCTGATCCTTATGAGGCTGATCTCACCAATTATATGTATAAGGACCGGAATAAGAATATTGTACAGGTCATCAAGGGGGAGCGGGTAGGAGCCGTCAAAGCACGTACGATATACAAGACCCTTGGTAAAATTGATCGGTTCTACCTGATCAGGTTGCATCCCATCACCGGAAAATCGCACCAATTGCGGGTTCATATGGCCTTTATTGGGAGTCCAATATTCGGTGATGTCAAATATGGGGGCCTTACCATGAATGATCCAAAAGCCTTCCTGCTACATTGCCGGCAGATGGAATTCATTCATCCCATTCAGAAAGTTTCTGTTGTTTTGAAAGCAGATTTTCCTGATTTACCATGGTGGAGACATCACAGAGATGAGA
>JALYSC010000273.1 GCA_030855005.1 Bacteroidota bacterium
TTAGTTCTGCCATAGCTTATGCAATCCCCTGCATGGCCCTCGTCTGGGGCGCTGTAGATGGTGAGCACATCTCCTGGTACCAGTTTGGTGGATTTCTCTTTATTGTAGCCGCTATCTATACGCTTAGACGAAAGTGATTACTATGTAATTGTAGGTGCCTGGTCGCAGGGTTATTTTTGCAATGAGGATGTAATTGTTTCAAATTGTTCATCAAATAGAAGTTGTGTTTAGAAAGTTGAGCATGCATACCTTTGGCATGCATCAGTTTAGAAAGTTTAGAAAATGAGATTTCATTTCTAAACTTTCTAAACCAGGGCAATCGAAGATTGCCTGACTAAACTTTCTCCACACAATCTCCATTGAAAATCATCCAGATCAGAAGATCATACTCTACTTTCGTATCCTATGCAGAGACATCCGGGATTATATTATGCACCAAGCGGCAAGCATCGTTATGGTATGTTTTGCACTGAAGATATCGCAGCAGAAAGTGTAATTGAGATTTGCCCCATTATTGTCATTCCCGGCGAACAGGCGCGCGAGGTTGTCCGCGGATATGTGCTCTATGAATATTATTTCGAATGGAAACGTGAAAGTATCGCCATCGCATTAGGATATGGCTCTCTATATAATCACGCAGAAAAACCCAACGCCCGTTTTGAGCCTGACTATAAAAATCAACTAATACTTTTCAAGTCATTAACTGATATCCCTGCAGGAACAGAAATATTTGTTGATTACCACGCAGGTAATCCTGATGAGAAAGTGTGGTTTGAAATCAAATAGCTCAAGGATCGCATCATCGTGAATCGTGACCGTGAGATTCTTACCCTCGCTTATTGGCGACAGCATAAAAAAACGAGGGCAGAATATGTTCGTTAATCGTGAAATATAGAAGCCTGGAGGGCTTCCATTTCCGTTAACACGGGCGCAACCCGTGGTAACGGAAATAAGACAACATTCCATTGATCTACCCTGATGGGGTAGAACTATCTTGTGAGCACAGATGGTTCGACACTTCGACCAGCTCAGCGCATCGCTTGCTAGTTCTCAACCTTGGTCTTCAGCTCACCAACCGCAGCTCACCAACCATCTAAAATTTGAAATCAGGCCTTTGTGAGTTGACTGATGTCCATTGCAAACATCACCCGCTTCTTCCAATAATCACTAAGCAGAATATCTTCCCGAGTGACACCAACAGAACTGGAACTATGAATAATCCATAACTGGTTGCTCTTATTTTTTTCAACAATTCCTACATGATGAATTCGGTTATTGTCGCCAAAGAATATAAGATCTCCTGGTTGTGCTTTCTTCCATGGAATATGCGTACCAATGGTAGCCATGGAAGAGGATGATCTTGGAAGTGTAATATTTTGAGATTTGGCTACATGATATACAAGGCCTGAACAATCAAATCCATTTTTAGGATCGCAGCTACCGTACTTGTAATGAGTACCTAAATATTTTGAAGCTTTCTGAGTAAAAGAATCTCCAAAGTTGTTTTCATCTTTAAATTCTGTAGTAATGTTTGGGCTAATCGATGAAGAAGCCATAAGCGAAGGAGACGCTGTGATCGAAGTATTTCCATAAGTACTTCCATTCCGTTTTTGATAGTCGTAGACCGCCAAGCGAATGCTGGAACAACTGGATAAGGTGAAAACCATTCCTGTTAAAATCAGTACTAACTGAATATCTTTTCTGCTGATCATATTAGATATTTTTATAATACAAAAATCATTCCCAAAAAAGACGGAACGAATCCCGGTCTTGCAGAAATCTGAAATGTTCACGGTATTGGTCAAGCGCTGACTTATTGAGTTCAATGATCTCCATGGTACTTCGATCATTGAGGTCCAGCAAGCTCAACCCATTCATGTCAACCACTCCACTATGTCCCGGATATTCCAGTCCATTTCCATCCACCCCAATTCGGTAGACGGCTGCAATATAACATTGGTTTTCAATAGCGCGTGCCTTTAATAAGGCATCCCAGTGATGGATCCGGGCGGTGGGCCAGTTGGCCACGATCACCATCAGGTCATAATCCATTGTATTCCGGCACCAAACCGGAAAGCGCAGGTCGTAACAGATGACCGGCATAATCTTCCACCCCTTGATTTCCAACAAAGTATGTTCGTTGCCTGGAGTGTAATGCTGATCTTCCTTTCCGTAGGAGAACAAGTGACGCTTGTCATACTTCGTAATCCTTCCGTCAGCATGAACGCAGTAGAATCTGTTGTAGTACTTTCCATCCTCCCTGACCGCAACACTTCCGGCTATTGCTGAGTTATACTTTTGAGCCTGATCAATCATCCAATTCAGAGTAAGTCCGGTAGTTTCTTCAGCGACCCTTTCCGGTGACAAACTAAAACCGGTCGACCACATCTCAGGTAAAAGGATGAGATCTGTAGGACCAGATTCGCTTAAAAGTTCCTCCATCCTACGCATATTGTCTGCAGGCTCCTCCCAGACCAAGTCAGTCTGTATAAGTCCAATGCGAAGAGAGTTGATTGACATGGTCCAAAATTAAAAAAGCATCCCGGAGGATGCTTTTAAATTATTGTGAATTGTCAGAATCAAATTATTTTTTCTTGCCGGCATCCTTGGCAGGAGCTGCTTTAGCAGGAGCTGCTTTAGCGGCTGCTTTAGCTGGAGCCGCTTTTGCTTTTTCAGCAGCGGTGGCTGCAGCAGCTGCATCATCCATTGTAGTCCGAAGTGCTCTCGGAATATCGATTGTAGCTACAGGAATATTTTCGTTGTTTAGAATTTCAACACCTTCATACGCAGTAAGATCTTTGATCCGCTGTGATTGTCCAAGACCCATTGATGTGGTGTCCAGGACGATTTGGTCAATCAGGAACTCAGGTGTAGTCTGAACTTTCACCTTTCGCATCCGCTTGATAAGCTTACCGCCGGATTTTAATCCTGCAGCAACACCTTCGAAGCTGATCGGAACCTCAATTTTAACCGGGTGACCTTCTACCAGGCGGAGAAAATCAATATGCAGGATGCTTTCCGTCACCGGGTGGTAATGGACATCCTTGAGGATACATCTATGAATCGAGCCTTCAAGCTCAATCTCCACCGTTTTAAATTTAGGAGAGTACACCAATTCGCGAAGATCAAGTGGAATGACCGTAAAGTGCTGTATTTCATCACTCCCGTACAGAACACATGGGACCAATTCGTTTTTTCGGACAACTTTAGTATCCTTTTTACCAAGGCCTGTCCTTGGTGTTGCCTGCAATCTCATTACTTCCATTTCTGTGGATTTTTATTAACCGCTTTTATTTTAGAGCACGCAAAGGTATGATTTCCAGTGCGAAGTCAGCTATATCGGGGGAATATTTAGTTGAGAAGGGAATATGAATAGATTGGAGGATGAAAGTGAATAAATATGATATATGTAACTTACTGGAAAACAAGAAATTAATTCTACTGAGCAGACACCCCAGATAATTCGACCCCCTTTAGGGTCGCACGGAGGGATGTGGGGTTGTTTCTCTTCCACGGGTTCCACCCGTGGTTAAGGAAATATAACCCCTTCAGGGTCGACTCTTCCCTGATCCCTACTACTGGAATGAAATTCCAAGTCTCAAAGAGATGATATCTCAAGTAACCCCGTGCTTTAGCATGGGGGCTAATCCGGATACTGCGTGACCCATTCAGGGCTTACACTTCCTTGACCCCCACATCTGGAATGAAAACCAAAGTCTCAAGGAGATGCTATCTCAAGTAACCCCAAGCTTTAGCATGAAGGCTAATCAGCATACTACGTGACCTCTTCAGGGTCGAATCTTCCTAAATTCCAGCATTCATAATAAAACCCAAGTCTCAAAGAGATGATATCTCAAGTAACCCCGTGCTTTAGCATGGGGGCTAATCCGGATACTGCGTGACCCATTCAGGGCTTACTCTTCCTTGATCCCCACATATGGAATGAAAACCAAAGTCTCAAGGAGATGCTATCTCAAGTAACCCCGTGCTTTAGCATGGGGGTGGAGGGGGTCCGCGTGGTGTCGCGGAATCATTTTACTCCATTCCCGATGCGCGATGCCCTTCGCCACTTACTCAAGTCCACTTTCCAGATACTAAAAGTCGCTTTCTAGTACCTGCATTCAACAATATCTTGTGCTGAAGGCATAACCTTTCAATACCACATCCAATGAAGATCCGGATTTTAATTTCGCTCATCACATGTTTGCCATTAATACTCGCTGCACAAAATGTTGGTGTAGGAACAGAAACTCCCCAGGGAAAATTGCAAGTCACAGGGTCCGCAGATAGTTCGCAGTTTATCATTGATGCCTATTCAGCGCAGACCAATTTTCATCCACTGATTCGATTGAGAAAAAGTGATGGTACTGATTTGATGTGGATAAATTCAGATCATGTTGCCAACACATTTATCGGATTTAATACTGGCCAGGTAAATAACGCTGCCAGCGGAGGTATCAAAAATACTTTTCTCGGTAGTGAAGCCGGCATTTCAAATACGACCGGAAATAGGAACACAGCATCAGGAATGCAAACACTTTATTCTAACACTACAGGAAGTGGCAACAGTGCCAATGGACATTCCGCTCTTTATTTTAACACCACAGGACTATCGAATACGGCAAGCGGCGATAGTTCACTTTATTTAAACACCGTTGGAAATAGAAATACGGCGTATGGAAAATTTTCGCTTTTAAATAATGTAGGCGGAAGCAATGCCACCGCAATTGGCTATAATGCCATGCAATATGCATACAACCTTTCTTCTCCATTTACGAATAGTAATGTCGCATTAGGATTTGAAGCATTAAGAGGCTCAGTAGTTCCATCAGCGAACACGGGAAATTATAATACCGCTATTGGATATCAATCCTTGTTGAACAATTCCACTGGTTATCAAAATACTGCTGTTGGTATGTCGGCCATGGGTGCCAACACGACCGGATAT
>JALYSC010000008.1:0-6272 GCA_030855005.1 Bacteroidota bacterium
CGTCAATATTGATTCAGCGGATATTCCCTAAATCCTTTTTGACTTTTTGAAAGGTTCGATAGGAATTGGTTTTTTTTCTAGCCTTTATTACAATCTTTTTTTTCAATGATTTACCTCAAGATGTTTGCAATATCCGACGATATTGACTTAGCGGATATTCCCTAAATCCTTTTGACTGTTTCGAAAAAGTCTTGCGAAATCATAAATGCTCATGTTTATTTACTTTCCAGGCTTATCAATTCTGAATAAACCACAGCCTGTATTGCCCGTCAACATTGATTCAGCGGATATTCCCTAAATCCTTTTTGACTGTTTCTAAGACCATTTGGAATTCGAATTTTTTCCTCTCCTGAAGCAATAACTTTCTTAAGATTAGTTCTGAAAGATGTCCACAATGCCCGCCATCATTGATTCAGCGGATATTCCCTAAATCCTTTTTGCTTTTGGAAAAGAGTGTTGAAGAGATAATAATGGTCAGGATTTTTTCTTTCCTAACTAATCAATTTAAAAGCGAAGGCAGCCTGAAATGCCCGCCATCATTGATTCAACGGATATCCCATAAATCCTTTTTAATACTTTGACTCGCCAGTTTGTTTTACTAATTTCCCACATTCATCCCGAACTCTTTTACCCTAAAAATCATTTAACATTATTCTTCGTTCTCATCTTAATGCAATTCACACAGTGTCACATCTAACCATCTTCGGCGAACATCTAATCGATGAAAAATCCATCTCCCAAATACGAAACTGTTTTGGAGAAGAAGATCTCGCCGTACTGACAGCCGATGCACATTATGGTTATGGCCACCCAATCGGCGGCGCAGTGGCATACAAAAATCATATCTCACTTTCAGGCGTTGGATTCGATATCGCCTGCGGTAATATGGCTGTCCGCACGGAGATTAAGGCAGATGAGATTAATGTCCGGAAGATTATGGATCAGATCTTTCGTCGCATTTCTTTTGGCATAGGTCGACCAAATAATGAACCAGTGGATCATCCGGTATTTGAGAAAATCGAAGACTCAGATTTTTACCCACAGCGATATATGCTCGACCTTGCCAGAGAACAGTTAGGCACAGTAGGAAGTGGAAATCATTTCGTGGATCTGTTTAAAGATAATGAAGGTTTTCTCTGGATAGGTGTGCACTTTGGATCAAGAGGTTTTGGGCATAAGACAACCACAGGCTTTATTGCATTATCACAAGGGCATACATTCAAAGAAAAAGCCCGCGAAGCACCAATGAACGCAAAGCCCATCCTATTCAACCTGGAAAGCCAGTTAGCACAGGATTACATTGCGGCCATGAATCTTGCAGGTGAATATGCTTATGCCGGCAGAGAAATGGTAGTCAAAAAAGTCCTGGAAATATTGGATCATCCTGCCACCAATTTCGAAGTACATAATCATCACAATTTCGCGTGGCAGGAAGAACACTTTGGAGAAAAATATTGGGTAGTACGCAAAGGCTGCACTCCAGCTTTTCCGGATCAACTTGGTTTTATTGGTGCCAATATGGAAAATGATTCAGTGATTATCAAAGGAAAGGACTCCGCCTTATCGCGTCAAGGCCTGTATTCCACCGTCCATGGAGCAGGCAGAGTGATGTCACGAACTGCAGCAGCTGGAAAAAGAAAAGGGAAAAAGTCTCGTGATGGTAATCAGCCAACAGTGATATCAAAAGGATTGGTAGACTTCGATGCGGTCCGTCTTAGAATAAAAGACAAAGTTGAACTTCGTGGCTCCGGAGCTGATGAGGCACCTGAGTGTTATAAGAATCTTGATGAAGTACTCCTGTGCCAGGGAGAAACAATAGAAGTATTGCATCGCTTGACACCAATTGGTGTAGCGATGGCAGGTGAAAACACTTTCGATCCTTACAAGGATTGATTTAGTAACTGAAGCTTCGTAACTGAAGCCGATTCATTTCTTCTGTTATTATTACTTTTATTCATTCCTAAAATGACCGACTATGAAGATCTTATCTTTTCTCTCAGTTCTTATCGCTTTCGCATTCATGAGTTGCAATAATACCAAAGACGCAACCAACACAAATAATCCACCAGCTACAGATACAGTAAATACTTCTGTTGACAATTCTCCTGCTTCACCTGTTACAGGAAAACGATGGATATTGAATGAGTTGAATGGCAAAGCTGTTAATACTTATCCTGAGCAAAATAAACAAGCCTACATCATGATGGACCCGGGAGGTCAGGCGCAAGGCAACGGTGGATGTAATGGGATCGGTGGTTCGTATACAACATCAGGTAATGATGGGATTTCTTTTTCTCAACTCATCAGTACAAAAATGGCTTGTCCTGACATGACTTTGGAATCAGATTTTCAAAATGCTTTACAAAGCAGTACTTCCTTCGTAGTCGATGGAATGCACCTCACCTTAAAAAATGCTGAAGGCACAGCAATCGCTAAATTCGATGCGTCTCCCAAATAATTTTCTGGATGTTTTTATGCTATGAAACTCAACTATCTGCGTCCAATGATAAGGACTCTCAAGATGAAAGAGTCCATAGCCTTCTGCACTGATGTCTTACAATTCACACTGGATGAGTAAAATGAATAATGGGGTTGGGCCTCTCTTCACCGGGACGAAATAGGCGTCATGATTGCCATGCCAAAGATTAAACTCCTTTTGATCAGCCAACTTTTACATGCTCTTTTTAAATCAACACAGACGATGTCGATTACTGGTGGGATCAATTGAATGATAAAGTCAATCTTGCATATGGTATTGATAATTTTAAATACCACATGCGCGTGTTTGCATTTTATGATATCAATGGAGATCTTATTCAGTATGGTTCAGCAAGAACTGTATCAGATGATGGCTCAAATCCTGTAGTCAATACTAACCAGTACTAGTATTTATAAAAAAATCTCCACTCAAATTTCTATGGTTGCATGAGAAAAAATTCACGTGGTTTAAATCTAAAGACGTGATCCTGTTATCCTTCAAAAAAAAATAAGGCTCTACCGGGTCACCCCAATAAAGCCTTAAACAAGGAAGTTATGCCTTAGTCCATGTCCACGACACTCTCTTCTTCGGAGCGCACGCGTACAGTCGCATATTTCGTTTTCACTTTCTGTTCGATCTCCCAGGCAAGCTCAGGATTATCGAGGATGAATTGTTTGGCAGCATCACGTCCCTGTGCAATCTTGGTACCTTCATAGCTGTACCACGATCCGCTCTTCTGCACGATATCTGCATCAGAACCCATGTCCACAATTTCCCCTGCTTTGGAAATACCTTCTCCGAACATGATATCAAACTCAGCCACTTTAAAAGGTGGAGCCAATTTGTTCTTCACCACTTTTACTTTTACATGATTTCCTACAATATTTCCGTCACGGTCTTTTAATGCAGATCCATTACGACGGATATCAAGACGCAATGATGCATAAAACTTTAGTGCATTACCACCAGTAGTCGTCTCCGGATTACCGAACATCACACCGATCTTCTCGCGTAGCTGATTGATGAAGATGCAGCAGCAACCTGTGCGTCCGATTGTACCTGTCAGCTTACGCATGGCTTGTGACATCAGACGTGCCTGGAGTCCCATTTTGGAATCTCCCATTTCTCCATCGATCTCAGCTTTTGGGACAAGTGCGGCGACAGAGTCAATGACGATGATGTCAATAGCGCCTGATCGGATCAGGTTTTCAGCAATCTCTAAAGCCTGCTCACCATTGTCTGGTTGAGAGATGAGGAGGTTTTCACAATCAACACCAAGCGATTCGGCGTAACTACGGTCGAAGGCATGCTCAGCATCAATAAAGGCAGCGAGGCCGCCCTGCTTCTGGCATTCCGCGATGGCGTGGATGGCCAGAGTAGTTTTTCCTGAAGACTCAGGTCCATAGATCTCAACAATACGGCCCCGGGGGAATCCGCCGGTCCCAATGGCGATGTCGAGTGAGAGTGAGCCTGTGGGTATGGCGTCCACTTCGACGACCTGTTTGTCGCCTAGCTTCATGATGGTGCCCTTGCCATACGTTTTCTCTAAGCGATCAACTGTTAGTTGAAGGGCTTTCAACTTGGATTCGCGTTCTTTTTCTGATGACATGTGATAAGTACTTTTGGTAAAAGATAAATATAATAAACAACGGTAATATATAGCGGGTCAAATATATGGGCATTTTTTGACTATTTTCTCGTCATTTGAAATTTTTTTCAAAATTTGTCTGAAAACCCGTCATTTATGCCCAAATAAAAAGGCCTTCACGAAACGTGAAGACCTTTTTATATTCAATTTTAATCTGGCTCATCTCAGCTTGCCGATACCTGCGCAGTCGCTGCGCTGTAGGCCATGATCCGGTTCATCACCAGATCACTCGGCCCCGCCTGGATACTTCCCAGGGCTTCTTTAGCCAAGGTCAGCGTCTCAAGGTTTTCTGCCATCTGAGGTACAGTGAGAACCAGCTCGAGCAGCATATCTGTCTCTGCTTTCGTCGTCTCACCATATACCAGTCTTGTCAATTGTAGTTGGGTAAATTCTTGCTTCATACTCAATATTTTGTACACTCCTAATAACTATGGCGAGATACGCGATATTGTATTTAGTGCAATTATTTTACCAGCCTTCCTACGGGATTTAAATCAGCCCAGGCAGTTCGATTTAGCCCAAACTTCTTCATATAACTATTCCTGATAATTTGATAAATCTGAAGGTTGGTCCTAATGAGAATTACCCAAGCCATTCGTCAGATCATACAATCATCACACATGCAGAACGCGATTTTTAAATGCCAAAAAATCCCAAATCTCACGCCACAGCCTGATGGCGCCTCAGGCGCTCTCAAAATCCCAAATCGTCGAGTGTCAGGCATTCAATGCAATGAAAATCAAATTTGCAAAAATTCATTTTTAAATAATATCAGCGTCATCAGCGTTGAAAATCACACGCATTCATGCGGCGTTTCGGCTCCGCTCAACGACCGCAGAAATATTTAAATAGTAAATCAAATCTGCGAAAATTCATTTTTAAATAATATCAGCGTCAAAATCGGTGAACGGTAAGCGGTATCTATTTTAAAAGTTGAATCTGAATTCTTTGTTTGAGAAAATCAGTGAAACGGTTGGTGAACCGAGAAAGAGGATGTGTGGAGATGTCGAATCATTAGCGACAAAATTCTTCGCCACTTCAGTTCCGTACATGCGGCGTTTCGGCTCCGCTCAACGAATCCATTCATCCATATTCCAAAAAAAAGCAGCCCGAAATGCTTTATAAAAACGATCAAGTCTCCTCTCCGAATCATCTTTACATCTCTGGGCTGCCATTCACTTACTTAAACCAATTTAATTTTTTAACCATATTCCTTCAGGATTAAAAACTTCCACGTAAAGCCACAATCAGATTTCGGCCTGGCGCGCTAATGTTGGAAGCAAATACCCTGTAATTACGATCCAGCAGATTCTCAACACCAACCTGGATCATTACATACTCCATCGCCTGATAAGAAACTTTCAGATTGAGCGTCATCCATGCAGGCATACCATCTGCGGTTGCAAAAGCATAGTTATCCTCGCCAAATAAATTATAGTCTTCCAACTTCTTCCAGCCACTATACATGGCATAGGCTTCTGCTTTAAACTTTTTAATCTTATAACTCAGACTTGTCTTACCAAACAATGGCGGAATATGATCCAACGGATAATCAGTGGTGTCTGTATTTATACGACCATATGTGTAATTGATAGTACTGTACAAAGAAATTGCATCAGTAAGATCAATACTAACATACGCGCTGGCCCCATAGATATAGGCGCTTACAGCATTGACATTCATCGTAACGTTACTCAGTACACTGTCAAAAAGGATCTGTGATTGTCCATTGAATGTACCAGGACGAGTTGTGATGGCATCTCTGATAGTGGTATAAAATGCATCTACACCGACACTATAATGACCTTCTGATGTCTTTGAAAGACCAAGATCCACACTATACGTTCTCTCCGGACTTATATCAGGGTTGGGTACTACTACACTACCCGGTACTGACTCAAATACTTTAGCAAGGTCATCCACATTGGGCGCGCGATAACCGGTAGCTCCTAATAAACTGACTCGCCATCCTGATGTACAATTCCATACCAAGCCCAGACTTCCATTCACTGTCACATGATTTTGGACAACATCATCAAAAGGGAACGGGAAGAAAGTTTTATCACCGAATTCCGCTTTCAGTTTGTTATAACCAACACGTAATCCTGCATTCAACACAAATTGCTCATTGAGATGATAATAATC
>JALYSC010000008.1:6282-17732 GCA_030855005.1 Bacteroidota bacterium
AATCGGAGAGATAAATTGCAGCAGAACTAACATCACTACCGTCACTTGGATATCGTGTTGTTTGTCCTTTTGCTTCTCCAGTCAAAAGACTCTCCTGGTTGGCTTTAGAATCCACGTGATTGGTTGTGCCTTCAAGACCGTAACGCCATTCAGAGTTGCCAACATCTTTTGCAAAATCTGCATTTAATGTAAGTACATCCACTTGTTCTGTACGATGATTGATAAACTCACGACCGAAGCGACGATCATGACGGCTCTCTTCAATCTTCTGATAAGCGGCTGTAATACGTCCACGATTAAATAATCCTTGCTGATTATCAAGGTGAAGAGAATAAGCAGCCAGCATTCGTTCCTGTGGACCATAATACCAATCTCCAAATCGTAATACACCATTAGCTGTTTCCGACAGTCGGTCATACCTTGGAATGTCAGTTGATGTGGAATACTGAATATTCAATGCATGCGAGACATTTTCACTTTGCATGTAGGTGAATTTCTGCAGGAAGTCATATTGTGTGTAACTTGATCCAATCTGTACATCCGGGTCATCATTAATCACCTGCACATCTTCTTCATTCTGGCGCTCAGCATAGAAAGTACGTTTACCAAAATTAGGATACTTGTCATCACGGTCACTGCCTTGTGTCAGATCACCAAAATCGGAATAAGTGAAACTGGTGAGTGAACCCAGTTTCATTCCTAGACTCAAATCAGCATGGAAAGTTTTTTCGTCAGCTGCTGTAGAGTAACGTGCAAATGCATTTCCGTGCGCCGCAAGGGTTGATGTGGACGACAGGGTTGGGTTCTTGGTAAAAAAATGCATTACACCTCCTAGTGCATCACTTCCATACATCACTGAGCCAGGGCCATAAAGTATTTCGACCCGATCCATAATTGCATTATCTAACGTGATGATGTTTTGTATATGGCCTCCACGATAGATTGCATTATTCATGCGCACTCCATCTACCACCAGAAGTACTTTATTAGTTTCAAATCCACGGATGATAGGACTTCCACCACCTTGCTGACTTTTTTGCACCAATACATTTCCTGTATTGGAGATAACATCGGCAGCCGTATTTGCATTACTAAAAGCAATTTCACGGGAGGAAATAACTTCAACAGGTTGCGCAATGTCTCTTTGTTTTTCTGCAAAACGATTGGCAGAGACTACGACTTCATTAAACATATGAGAAGATTCGCTGAGGAGTACTTCTCCATTGTTTTCACGCAACTTAATATATGTACTGAAATAAGGCTGATATCCAACAATGTGAATACGGATCGAATTCGAAGTGCGCATCTGGCTGATATCAGCCATGCCTTTATCATCAGTGAGTGTGGCCTGTGAGTCACCGGCCTCAGAAAGGCTGTTGACAATTGCAAGCTGTATAGGCTGGAGGGTCGTTTTGTCTTTGACAACGATAGACTGACTCCATGCTATAGTATACATGAGTGATACTGCTCCAAGGAGCAGAATGTTTTTTTTCATAAATAATTGAAACGGTTAAATAAAATAAATCAACAACCTAATTGTATTACCCACGCATAAGTTTGATTTTCTGTTCCTCCTGAATTATAGTTCAGGCAGCATCCGGTGGCTCGCAGGCCACATTGCCATACACAATTGGAAAGGTTGGCAACTTCATATTGGGCATCTCACAAGTAAAGTATACTGTTGAATGTATAGGACTAGAGTCCGTAAAATACATGTGCGACAGGAAATTAAAAAGCTGAAGTGCAAAGTGATTACTGCTCGACTGATCTTCTGATGAAGTCAGGTCACGTTCGATATCTTTATAAAGGTCACTTTCTTTTTCATCTTTTATACAGTGATAGATGATATCACCATCGATTGTCGTTTCCGTACGCACGATATCATACATCTCATCATGGTATTTAAATTCGCCACCGTCTTTAAGCCAATTTAATTGCTCGGATTCCTTTTGAGAAAACTTTAATTGTGTCAGAATCGCTGAGTATTTATTCTCATGTAAGATTTTCTCGATTTGCTTATGCATCCGGTATTTATGAATGCATATCATGCTTAACCCACCGATCACATTAATCGAAAAGATCAGAAAGAGAAATATGGAAAGCGAGTGGCGCATGTCAGATTCCAAAGATAATAGTTGTGTGGCATTATTTGCTCTCGACCAGCTACTCTCATTAAGGCATCACTACCATGCAATTAGCCCTTTTCGGATTAGGGTTTATTAATTCTATTTATTCTTTCAAAAACTTCGGTACTTCGCTACTACTTCAGGATCGGGAATATTAACCTGTCGTTCGAAGCTTACTTCAAATGCCACCATTGTATTTGTACTCTCAATATGTGGGATGGACATCAATTTTTCATGGACTATATCCTGAAGATGTCGGTTATTGACCGCGTATAATTGGACCATCAGGTCATAGCGTCCCATGATACTCACACAGCCCACCACCTCCGGAATATTCTTAAGGGAAGCAATGACTTCATTGATATCCTTCGCTTCCCGCACGATGATCAGAACGAAAGCGCAGGTATCATAGCCTGCATGTTCAGGAGATACCAGGTATATCGGTTTGGTTAGAATGCCTGTTTCCTTCAATTTCCGCACCCGCTGATGGACCAGTGTATTGGAAGACCCGATCATCTCAGCCAAGGCTGAATAGGCGATCCGTCCGTCCTCCATTAATGCTTCTATAATGCGCATATCGGTGCTGTCAATTTGATTTTCTAAAGGTTGATTCATATCAATTTATAATAATAATGACAGTATATTGTAGTAATTAAATGTAATATGACACTAAATAATTGATTATTAAACCAAATATACTCAAAATCAATTAATATTGATGTAATTTAAATTTTAAACTCATGATCACAGCCATTGTTTCGGTCTCTCTGATCCTCTTTTCAGTCATAGACATCATCGGTTCTCTTCCCGTCATACTCGATATGAAGAAGAGAGGCGTTCAGATACACGCATCTACTGCCACTATCACAGCCGGTCTGTTGATGATAGCTTTTCTGTTCTTTGGTGTCACGATCCTCAAGGTCTTCGGCATCGAGGTCAGCTCATTCGCGCTTGCGGGTTCGCTCATCATTTTCTTTATTGGACTAGAGATGGTGCTGGGTATTCATTTCTTTCGGAGCGACCAGAAAGACGGTGAGTCTTCCGGCAGTATCGTTCCCATTGCGTTCCCTTTACTTGCTGGTGCCGGAACGCTTACTACCATTCTTTCCCTTCGTACATCCTTTGAATTACCTGCCATCATCATAGGCATCCTAATCAACCTGATTGTCATCTTCGCAGTGCTTAAGAGCACTCCGTTCCTGGAGAAAAAGTTACCAAAGCCAGTAACAGACGCCCTCCGAAAGGTGTTCGGGATCCTCCTGCTGGCCATCGCCATCCAGATGTTTCGGACCAACATGGGCTTGTAAGAAAAGAAAGTGAAAAAGTGAAAAAGTGAGATCAAGGAGCGTTTGTCTGGAAGTACTATTGGGTTCCATTCTACTTCAATTCAGAAATCCTAAACACAGAAGATTTCTCACATTCCCCTATTCTCACGTTCTCACAGTCTCACGTTCTCACGAGTCGATAGGCTGACCTATCTTTGCCCCCTTATGAAAATAGCAGTTGTCGGTACAGGATATGTTGGCCTGGTGACAGGGACCTGTTTTGCGGAGACAGGAAATGAGGTAACCTGTATTGATACTAATCTGGAAAAAGTCGCCAATCTTCAGGCAGGAAAAATTCCCATCTTCGAACCTGGGCTGGATGTGCTATTCGAACGTAACATTGAGCAGGAGCGCCTTCATTTTACAAGTTCATTGGCAGATGGCATCAAAGATGCCCAAATTATCTTCCTTGCCTTACCCACACCACCGGGATCAGATGGATCGGCTGATCTATCCTTTATCCTCGGTGTCGCAGATGATCTTTCTAAATTGATTACAGAATATGTGGTCATCGTGGATAAGAGTACTGTGCCAGTGGGCACATCCGAAAAAGTTAGAGCCATACTATTAAAAAACCTTTCTCCGGATCTGTTTGACGTCGTCAGTAATCCGGAATTTCTTCGTGAAGGAGTTGCAGTTGATGATTTTATGAAACCGGATCGTGTCGTGATTGGTGTTTCATCTGATCGTGCAAGACAGGTGATGGAAAGATTATTCAAACCTTTCGTCCGGCAAGGCAACCCGATTTTCTTTATGGATGAGCGGTCTGCAGAAATGACAAAATATGCTGCGAATGCATACCTCGCAACACGTATTTCCTTCATGAATGAAATAGCAAATCTTTGCGAGCGGACAGGCGCTAATGTAGATCATGTCCGTCGCGGAATCGGTAGTGATACTAGGATTGGAAAACGTTTTTTATTTCCAGGAGTTGGCTATGGTGGAAGTTGTTTTCCAAAAGATGTTTGGGCTCTTCATAAAACATCCGAAGATTATGACTACGAATTTAAAATCCTGGATGCAGTCATGGAGGTCAATTCTCGTCAAAAACATATCCTCGCACAAAAGATTATACTCCATTTCAATGGTAATCTGCAGGGCAAAAAAATTGCTGTCTGGGGTCTTGCCTTTAAACCCAATACCGATGACGTACGTGAAGCACCGGCTGTTGATATCATTCATGATTTGTTAAATGCAGGAGCTATTGTCTCGGCTACAGATCCGGAAGCTATACCCAACTTTCAACAACAATTTGATGGCTCCGTGTTCTACACGGATGACATGTATGAATCGCTTGAAGATGCTGATGCACTTGCTATCATCACAGAGTGGAATGAATTTCGCACACCCGACTTCAAGCGCATGAAATCATTGATGAAGACTGCCTTCATTTTTGATGGTCGTAATATGTATGATCTGGATGATATTACCGAGCAAGGTTTTTATTATGATAGTATTGGCCGCCACATTATCTCAAATCTTTAGTCTACTATGGAGCAGATTCAAATGGTCGACCTTCAGGCCCAGTACAAGTTGCTGAAAACCGAAATGGATAGCCGGCTGATTGCCTGCATCGAAAGTGGTGGTTTCATCCAGGGCCAGGAAGTAAAAACTTTTGAGGCCGAGTTCGGAAAATATCTGGATAACGCGCATATTATCTCCTGCGCTAATGGCACTGATGCCTTACAAATTGCTTTGATGGCACTTGATCTGCAGCAGGGTGATGAGATAATTGTACCATCTTTCACTTTTGTTGCCAGTATAGAGGTGATAGCACTACTTGGCCTGAAACCCATCGTTGTCGATGTGGATGCCCGTACATTTCTGATGAAACCGGAAGATATTGAGGCCTCACTTTCCCCCAGGACAAAGGCAATTATCCCTGTTCATTTATTTGGACAGTGTGTCAATATGAAGGCACTAATGGCTATTGCAAAAGTACGCGAACTCTTTATCATTGAAGACAACGCACAGTCCATCGGAGCTAAATGCTTGACTACCGGCGACCAGCAAAAAATGGCAGGTACAATTGGACATATCGGATGCACTTCTTTTTATCCTTCCAAAAATCTTGGATGCTATGGAGATGGTGGTGCGATCATGACACATGATCTGCCTATTGCTCATCAAATCCGGATGGTAGCAAATCATGGAATGAAGCGCCGCTACTATCATGACGTCATAGGCGTCAACAGTCGCCTTGATTCCATCCAGGCTGCAGTCCTCAACGTGAAGCTTCCGCATCTTGATACTTATAACATTGCTCGCAGAAAGGTCGCAGATCAATATGATGAGAGATTAAAAAATACACCAGGTATTCTCACACCTCAACGTGTGACTTGGTCAGAACATGTTTTTCATCAATATACCATCAGAGTGCTTGAAGGTCGACGTGACGAATTGCAGACTTACCTCGCCAATCAAATGATTTCTTCAATGATTTATTATCCGGTACCAATGCACGAGCAGGCTGCTTTCAGCAAGGTTGTTCGTCGTAGAGTCCCGCTGATCAATACTGAAAGGGTTAGCAAGGAAGTTCTATCATTGCCAATACATCCGGATTTGACACTTGATCAGATGGATTATATCTGCGAAAAAATCACGGACTTTTTCAAAGTGTAGGAGAGTAAGAATGTAAGAGCGTAACCCTTCGACCCCTTTCACTCATTCCTAGTGCAGGCTCAGGGCGAGGAGAGTAAGAAGTCATTACACAGAAAAAAGTATTTCAACTACATCCACATATTGCTTACTGTTTTCATTCCACCCAATTTTATCCCTGAGCGCAGTTACATCATTCGTACACTGCTAAATCACTATTGTGGAATTGACACCGAAATTGTACCGCGAAAAGGGCAATTGCATTATACATTAACCTGGCCAAACAAGAGTATTGAAATTCGGGACGATTTCTTTGGACATACTTTTGTCGGAGAATCTTATTTGTCGGTAGACCGCATCCCACAAAAAGTTTTTCAAACCACGATGGCTCCGTTTGAAAGTATCATTGGGTTTTTCGGCGAAGAAATCATAGAGACCACTTCAGATAAAATTGTCAGTGGCATCGACCTGTTTGCCGGAGCATTTTTTATGCTGACGAGATGGGAAGAATCCCTGGGACAACATGAAGATCTGCATGGCAGATTTCCGGCTGAGAGAGCATTAATTGTAAATGAAGGACATATCCTTCGCCCTGTAGTAGATGAATATGTATCATTACTCAGAAGCTGGTTAAATCAATTGGGCTATCCTGTTCCGCATGATCGATCGAAATACAAAGTTGTGCCAACCTGCGATGTAGATATTCCTTACTACTGGTCTAGAAGTCATGTATGGAAAGTTCTTCTCACAGGATTATTGAAACACAAGAGTTTAAAAAAATTAAAAGAAGAAAAACAAACAATATCGAACACCGGATCTGGAAAAGAAAAGGATCCCTACGATACATTTGATGACATGATGTCGCTGGCCGAAAAAAACAATCTGCGTTTTCGATTTCATATGATCGGTGGAGGAGAGACAAAGTTTGAACGATTCTATACCATAAGTGATCCGAGGATTATCTCTTTGATGACTTCTTTTATAGCTCGGGGACACGAGATTGGATTACATCCCAGTTACAACGCTTTTCACAATCTCAGGATGATCGAACAGGAGCGAGCAAATGTTACTGAATACAGTGGGCAAAAAATATTTACATCCCGTCAGCATTATCTCCGGTTTACTGTTCCGGATACCTGGCAATTATTGTCAACAGCTTTTATCAAAGAGGATTCAACACTTGGCTATGCCGCTGAACCTGGTTTTCGTTGCGGCACCTCAAAGCCTTTTCCTGTCTTTGATATTCATCAACAAAAAGAGTTACCAATTATAGAGCGGCCTCTCCTCATCATGGATGTCAGTCTTCGTATGTATAAAGGATTTTCTGTCGAAGAAAGTATCCGGTATTGCCGTCAGATTATTGACCAGGTAAAAAAACACAATGGTGAATTGGTTTTCCTCTGGCATAATTCTTCGCTTAGTGACCTTGAAGGATGGACTGGGTGGCAAAGAGTCTTAAACTATATAATGACATCAAATCAGTAGTGAGACTGTAAATGTGATGACGAGCTGGAGCTTTTAGGTTGGACTACATACTTGCCATCAGATTTTTGAGATTCTGCCACTTTTTCTCTTCGCGATGTAGCTTACAATAGTTGGTATGATAGACATGATTGCTGATAAAGGATACCTGGAGACGATTAAATGTACTACGTTCGAGTTCAGGATTGATGTATTGCAGTTCTGTAAAAAGTGATTGACTGATCAATGGATACAAATCCGTCCCCAGGTATTCAAGATCCGCATCACACACAATCCGTTCGCATAGTGTCATGGGTGATTGCGGAATTTTGGTAGCCATGATGATATCACAAATCTGGTTGGTTTCCATCTCATCGAAATTAAACCTGTCCAGCACTTCGCGGGCTATTTCACATCCCGCCTCTTCATGATTCTTATACTGCCTGATAAAACCTGTGTCATGAAATAATGCACCAAGCCGTATTAGTAATTTATCATGATGACTCACTTTCTCCTGTTCTGCGATAAACTCCGCCTTATCCATCACGTATAATGTGTGTGCAATGGAATGATAAGTCAGAAAGGAAGGCAGGTGTTTTTCCATCAGAGTTACGGCTGCCTGATGAATGTCCTCAAGGATTTCCATGGATCAGTGTTTTACCTTTTGTTTGATGACGCCACCCTTCACTTCCTTAATTGTTGATATATAAACAAATGCATTGGGATCTTCATTCAGAATTGCAGTCCTGATGCGGTGAATTTCCAACCGCGTGACAATCGTCATTACGATGTCACAGTCATGATGCACATCATACGTACCCGGAAGATATCCGCGCTCCCCCTTGAAAACCGAGATCGCTTTATTGAAATCATTCACGATAATTGATTTCATATTTTCATGTTTCACCGAGATAACTGTGAGTGCTGTGTACTCTTCAAAACCATCCACAACGTAATCCGATATTTTCATCGCCGTGAAATAGGTAAGTATAGAATACATCCCGGCTTCAAGCCCAAATTGAAAAACTGCCGCAAGGATAACTGCAGTATTGATAAGCATGACTATTTCTCCGGTAGACCATCCGGATGTCTTATTAGTGTAATGCGCTACCACTTCCAATCCATCCAGTACTCCTCCGGCGCGGATTACAAAACCGATCCCCAATCCAATAAAAAAACCACCAAATATCGCTATCAGAATTTTATCATTTGTAATTATCGGGATGTTGAGTGTATTCATACCTATGATCAGCAGGATAATGGCAAGAGTTGTCTCAACGGCAAATGACTTCCCAATTTTCTTATAGCCTATGTAGATAAATGGAATATTCAGTACCACCAGCAGGATACTAATATCCATATGAAAAAACTTGGAAAGCAAGATCGATATACCCGTAATACCGCCATCAATAAACTGATTGGGGATCATAAATCCTTTCAGCGCTATCACGGCACAAATGACGCCGAGAATGGTAAGGGCCAGTGAAGTGGGCGAAAGAATACCTTTCCAATCAATCGAATCGTGATGTGCCATGGGGGTGTCCGGATTTGAAAATCTTTACCAATGTAAATAAAGATCAATTCACAAATGTGATAATTATCCGCCATTGACTCTTATGCTTTTTCATTTTCCGGATAAAATGTAATTTTAAGAGTCCGTTTTTCTTGTAGTTTTATCCTGATGAACGAAACAGACCATAGGTCAAAAAGCGCCGAAAGAGGAAGAGAGACTCTCTTCAGAGTAAGCTACCAACATCAGAGTAAGCTGATCCAAATTGCTGATTACAAGGCCAACATGATCATTTCTTTAAGTACAATGATTATCTCCGGCATCATCGCCGTCATTGGCTATGGAGCAGTATCGGGAAAAATTGGAAATTTCAATCTGATGCTCTTTATTCCGGTCGTCGGAATTGTTATTGCCTGCCTGGTCTCTCTCATCTATGCCATTCAGGCAGCACGCCCTAAATTATTGATGACCCCTGATTCCTCTGATACCAGTAACAGGTCAAGCCTGCTTTTTTTTGGTGTTATTTCACAATACAACCAAAAAGAATATATCGAGAAAATGAAATCGCTTCTGTCATCTGATTCGGAAATGTACGAGCACATGACCATTGACCTTCACAACCAGGGACTCATTCTAAAACGGAAGTATAATCTGCTGGTCTATTCCTACCAGGTCCTGAAATACGGCTTTGTTATCAATGTAGTCTTATTCATCGCCCTGCTCATGATGAATTTCTAAAAAGGAAGAAGTCGTAGCGCAGCGGAGATAATCTGTGTACCTGTTGGTGAGTTGAGAACGAGGAAGTGTGAAGATGTCGAACCATCTGTGGCTAAAAATCTCAGGTGAGTGTACGGCATGGAGTATGGGGCATTAAGCCCTCGAAATCAAATTTGCACTAATTCATTTTTAAATATCGCTGCGTAAATCTGCGTTACGCACCATACCTCAATTTGCAAACACCATCTTCCTAGTGCCAATCAATACATCGTTGACAAATAACGAATACAAATACGTTCCCGTCATATTGTATCCATGATGAAAGACCACTTCATTCATTCCTTCTTTAACACCGACCGGTAATTCTTTCACTATCCTGCCATTGAGATCTACAATAAGTATGCGAGCATTTGTAACGTTAACAGGATCAGGAACCATGAAACTTATCATCGTTGATTCATCAAACGGATTGGGTTTGTTTTGAAATAATTCTATTCCCTTGTTATCTGATCCTTCGTCATGGACACCTGTAAGCCTGACAAGTTGTTCTCCGGAGAATAAACTCTCAACTCCATTCTCATCAATTGATGCGGCAGAAATAAAAATATTGATTTCTCTCGAGGGCAATTCAAATGCTCCCGACTTCGATCCATTCAAATAATAAAGCGTATCAAAATCATGAGAATTAACTCTGAGTCCAACTACATACTGATTGTAATCCAGTGAATCGTAGAGTTCTACATAAACATAATTACCATCCTGGCTCACATGAAAAATTGATGGTGATTCTGGACCTAATGCAGCCATGGCGGCGGCATTTCCATTAATTGAGGCATTGCGTGCCAGGTAATTAAAGTTGACAAAAAAGCTATCAATCTCACTATCACCATCAGTATCGACTCCAAGGATATCATCGGAAGTGTGCTGACGGTCATGGTATGCAGGATCACTGACGTCTGCATTTCCATGTTCATTAGCTGAAGTAAAACGGATGGCGGTATATCCATTTTCGCGGAAAGGAATATGATCACTACCTCTGCCTGTTCGGTCTTCAGCAGTCATTATTGACACCAACATGGGAACATCCGTATACGGGCGTATCATTTCCTGGTATTCAAGTTTGATAAAACGATTCAACGCTTTGTGAGGTGAATTAAAACCTCCAAAAGAAAATAATCGAACCTGCGTACTGTCAATATGATTAAGACCAGGACATGATGGAGGAGACGATGTTTCGCCACAAATTATTCCTCCTACGATATCATTATTAAGTACTGCTTTAATTGGAATACCTTCGGCTGCTGTATAGACTGCGAATGCATTTGATCCCACCAATCCCTGTTCCTCACCGGTGACTGCCATAAATACAAGGGTGTGGTCAAATGTGTATTGGCTCATAATTCGAGCTAACTCCAATACAAGAGCCACCCCGCTGCCATTATCTTCCATTCCTTCGGCGCGACAATGAATATCACAATTGTCAGCGCAACGGCTATCCAAATGGGCTTCAATAATGATAGCTGAAGGATCTTTCAGATCACTGCCGGGCAACACCGCAAGTACATTTTTATGCCGCATCATTCCGCACACATCCTGGTCAAATTGAAGATACCCAGTGACAAGGCGATTCTCACGCACCGCAGCATACTCATTGAATTTCTTTAACACCCAGGTTCGTGCTGCCCCAATTCCCGTGTCTGCAGAGATAGTATC
>JALYSC010000009.1:0-2881 GCA_030855005.1 Bacteroidota bacterium
AAACTTCGACAATCCTGGTGATGACATCGTTATGCAAGGTGGCTTCCAATACATCGCACTCGTGGAATATGTAGCTGCTGTTGCTACTGATCCTCAATTATTCCTACTTGCCAGTGATGCACGTAATTACACTGCACAAGTACTTGCGATGGATTCAGCTGTGGCGAGAGGCTTAACAGATGTTCCATTGTTTATGACTGCTCTTGGGTTCTCTCCTGATGGTAACATAGCAAACATCGATTATGAAGTTAACGAACTTGACGTAAATGATGCTCGTATCTATTTTGGAGATGACATCGTGCCTATGATCCGCGTTGTCGTGGAAGAAGAGGTTAATACAAATGATGAGTTACCAACCAACAATCTGATCTCTGCTTATCCAAATCCTGCTACTGATCAGGTTCAGGTTAAACTTGAGTTTACACAACCTTACAGCGACGTGCAAATCCGTCTGATCAATAATCTAGGCCAGACAGTGTACACTAAAACATTGACAAATACATTTACTACTCATGTTGAGGCTGTAAGTGTACGTGAGCTTGCTGCAGGTAACTATATGTTACAGGTAGAAACAGTTGATGGACAGCGTTCCATTCCTGTTGTTGTAGTTAAATAAATTTGAATATTTAGCACATAGCGCTTGAGTATAAAAACTCCGGAGAGTGATTCTCCGGAGTTTTTTTTTGAGCTTTATTGAAAATATATACTCCTATCGATAGTCAAGTTTTGAATGTCTGATGCTTTACAATATTGAAAAACCATTTGTCATCTCCATTACATTCGGACATTCTGCGTATTAGAGAATATAAAACAAGAATACTTTTATTACACCACTCTACTCTACCCATTGGGGATTCGATCCTATGTGACCAGACATAGTATTAGGTCAAGGTGGCTCGCAATACATGGCAGTCGTAGAGTATTCAGCCTCAACAGCGGCAGATCCACAATTCTTTTTGTTAGCTAATGATACATGGAATTATAGTGCCCAGGTACTTGCCATGGACAGTGCAGTAGCACATCGTATTGCGGAGGAACCAATTTTTATGACTGCACTCGGTTTTTCTCCTGATGGTAATATAGCCAATATCGACTATGAGGTAAGGGAACTTGATGTCAATGACAACAGGATCTATTTTGGAGATGATATAGTCCCTATGATCAGAGTGGCAGTTAATTATTTAGTCAACACTGAAGAAGAATTACCGGAAACAAATTTGATTCTGCTTTTCCAAATCCTGCCCGGGACCAGGTGAGTGTAAAACTTGATTTCTCTAGTACGTATGAAGATGTGCGAATCAAACTTATTAATTCTGTTGGACAAACCATTTTTTCTAAAAAATTATCAACCACCATCACTCAACATATAGAGGTCATTCGTACTCAGGATCTGCCTTCAGGAAATTACCTGATAAAGGTAGAGACTATGGATGGTCAACGAAGTGTGTCTGTGTCGGTGATTAAATAAGTCTCATCATCATAATTTAGTAATTGCTTTTATACTTAAGGAACTCCGAAAGGAAACCTCTGGAGTTCTTTGTTTTATGTGTCCGGATTATCCGTAATCTTACGTTTACATTCGGCACGTATATAGCTTTTATATTTATACATCTTTATTGGATTAGTTAAACAATTTCTAAAATATCACTCCCCAAGAGTGTTGGCGCCAAAGGCGTTTACAAAATCTCCGCATATGCATTTTGATTCTTTATCTGCTCGGGAATGGAAAGACCCAAGAACTACCCAACCTCATATACTACCCATTTATGCTACTTCATCATTTGATTTCGAAGACATCGAACATAGCATGCGTGTCTTTGCCAATATCGAAGAAGGACATACCTACAGTCGTTACCGCAATCCTACAGTTGATGCCACTGCAGCCAAAATTGCTGCCATGGAAACATTTGAGACCGGTATAGAAGCTGGTGCTATTATGACAAATTCAGGTATGGCAGCGATTGATTTATTAATCGGAGGACTTCTGCAGGCCGGAGATAAGATCCTGACACAAGCTACACTCTATGGAGGCACTACCGAGCTTTTAATGAAGGTGGTTGCCAAAACAGGAATTGAAATAATTATTGGTGACCTTACCAATGGGAAAGAAATAGAATCCATTTTAGAAAAAGACCCGAGCATCCGTTTGGTATATTTTGAAACACCGGCTAATCCTACTTTAGCCTGTGTCGATATTGAAATGATTACAGAGATTACCTCGCGCAATCAACGTTGGTCTGCGATAGACAACACATTTGCATCACCCTATTTACAGCGACCTTTCAAGTTTGGAGTTGACTTTGTACTCCATTCAACTACCAAATATCTCAATGGTCACGGTAATGGTATGGCAGGCATCGTCATTGGCAAGGATGTTCAATTAATGAATGAAAAAATCTGGACGCAGATGAAACTCACAGGCGTCAACTGTAGTCCATTCGAGGCATGGTTAGTCTATCAGGGACTAAAAACACTTCCCTTGCGAATGCATAAACATTGTAGCAATGCACTTTTCCTGGCTTACAAACTTGCTGAGCATCCTAAAGTTGCTTTTGTTAATTATCCTGGACTCGAATCGCACCCTGATTATATGATAGCCCGAAAACAAATGGATCAATCAGGAGGTATGCTAAGTTTTGAATTGAAAGGAAATCTCGAGGATGCAATACGAACCATGAATAATTTTAAACTCTGCAGTCTCGCACCGACCCTTGGGGATGTAGATACGCTTATCCTGCATCCCGCATCTTCATCCCACATTAAAGTCAGTCCTGAGATTAGAAAAAAAGCAGGTATCTCTGATAGCCTTATAAGGGTATCCGTTGGTATCGAAAATCCACAGGATATTCTAGAGGATTTCCTTCAGGCCATTGGATAACTT
>JALYSC010000009.1:2891-8890 GCA_030855005.1 Bacteroidota bacterium
ACTTTTATCTGTGAATGGATCGCGAGCCTAATTCGAGGACTTGCATATCCAGAACTTTACCATCATCAATACTAAACCGTATTGCAGTTCTTACTTTATGAAATCCTTCATATCCTGCTGCTCCGGGATTGAGATGAAGTAGTTGATAGGCCTTATCATAGATCACCTTCAGAATATGGGAATGGCCACAGATAAAAATATCAGGTTTTATTTCAGCAAGTCTACTTCGTAATTGAGCTGGATAATGATCCGGATATCCACCAATGTGAACCATATAAATTTTCATTCCTCCTGCATCCCAAATTTGTTCGCGGGGAAATGTAAGGCGTATGTCTGTACCATCAATATTTCCATACACACCTGTGATGTGCTTTTTCAAATTCTGTAACTCCCTATATACTTCGAAGTTTCCAACATCACCTGCATGCCAGATCACATCGCATTCCGAGAATGCGTCTGTTAATTGAGGATCGAGATAACTATGGGTATCAGAAAGTAAACCTACTCTAATCATTGATGTCAATACAAACTTTTCCAAATTGTTCTCCCTTTGCTACAACCTCCAATGCTTCATTCGCTTTGTCAAGAGGAAATGTATGACTGACGATAGGACGTATTTGATGAAGATTGACAAAGGCCAGCATATCCTCAAAATCCTCCGGTGACCCCATGCTACTGCCCAATATATCAAGCTGCTTCCAAAAAATGCGTTGCGGACTGATATCCTGCATCAATCCGGCAGTGCCTCCATAGATAACCATCCTTCCAGTAGGATTCATTAATGAGATCATTTTGGAAAAGGTGCTACCTCCCGATCCATCAATGACGATATCAAAACGGCCACCTACTTTTTTTACAAGTTGTTGGTCCCAATCAGGAGCTGTATAATTAACACCGCCCGATGCACCATAATGGATTGCTTTTTCGATTTTGTCTTCAGATGATGAAGTAACCCATACATCCATACCTATGGTTTTTGCAAAGAGCAAAGCCATGGTGGCAACACCTCCTCCAATTCCGGTTATTAATATCCTTTCACCTTTGCCGGCTCTTCCCCGAGTGAACATTGATCTATACGCCGTCACGCCTGCTACTGGAAGTGCGGCTGCTTCAGACCAGCTTAGATGAGAAGGTTTGTCGTATAAATTTTGTTCCGGCACCTTTGTCATTTCAGCGAGCGTACCATTGTCTGGCATACCAAGGATTTTAAAGCCAGGACTGAAATGGACTCGATTTTCTCCCCAGTTAAAACCAGGATTAATGATGACTTCTCTGCCGTCGACTATTCCCGCACCGTCACTCCCCGGCACAAGTGGAAAAACAAGCCCGGGATATTTTCCTTGGGTGATCCAATAGTCCCGCTTATTCAAAGCAGCAATACGCAGACGCACATAGACATCACCTACAGGCGGGAGTGTCTGTGTGATTTCTGACATAACAAGGGGTTGGTGGATACCCCAAAGCATCATTCCATTCATCGTATCGGGAGATTAGTTGTCAAAAGCAACATTCATAAAGATATTGGTATCTTGAAACTAAAGCCCACACCTGCCCCTCTTTTAGTAGATTTGTCATTCTCTAAACCCGTAGAACATGTTCAAAGCAATACTTCCTAAGGTGCTGATTTTCTTAATATTGCCCCTATTTGGGTATAGCCAGCCCTGTGATATCACTTCGGTTTCTGCTACCCCACTATCCTGTAATGGTTTTTCTTTTAATGTCTCTGTTAACCTTACGGTAGAGAATCCTTCCAGCCCCGGCTTTACCCTGGCTGGCAATGGCATTATATATGGGACTTTTCTTTATTCCCAATTACCAGTCACGGTCGGGCCCCTTTTGGGCGATAATGAATCAGTCTATGAATTTATAGCATGGGATGTCGAAAATCCTGAGTGCCAAAATTTTACGACGATGGAGGCGATTGATTGTGGCCCGATTTGCCACTTTAGCAATGGAAGTCTTGAATTACTGGTTTGCATTCCACCAAATCATGCGAGTGTGTTACTTGACTTTGATCATGAAGGGACTACTCACCCTGCGTTCGAACTCTATTATGCAGATGGTACCCCAACGAATCCCGGAGCATTCCTGTATGAAAGCCTCCCGGTGCAAATTCTTTCGCTTAGAGTAAATGGAAATGAACCGATAGAACTAATCGTTTGCGATGACAATACAGATTGTTGTGAAACAATTGTTCTGGATCCTATCGATTGCAATCCTACTAATTGCGAGATCTATAATGTCAATGTGGATCCGGAATGTCTGGTCAATAATTTTGTAGTTCATATTGATTTTGAACATGAAAACTCTCCCTCTGATAGTTTTACCCTTCGCGGAAATAGTATCAACTACGGAACATTTGCTTATACCGAACTTCCCATTACAGTTGGACCATTAAATGGCAATTCAAGTATTCAATGGGAGTTTGTTATTCGTGATAGCGAGCTATCAAGTTGTGTGTATGAATATTCACTTGGCGTATATCATTGTCCTCCTCCATGCGATGTTTTGAATTTTGCAGTAGATCCGCTCTTATGCATTAGTGATGATGGTTATTCTCTCCTGCTTGAAATGGAAATTGAAGGGCATGGAGAAAATGGCTTTTCTGTTTTCACCGAAGATGGTTATTACGGTACACATGCCTACGAAGATCTGCCACTTACCCTTCCTTTCATCAATGGTTCCGGCAATTTTGTGGATTATGTCACAGTATGTGACAATGATAATATTGGATGCTGCGCCTCTGTTGGCTATGAAGCATTATTATGTGCCGGATGCCTCATCTATAATCTTGAAGCCACTCCACAGCCATGTACAGGAGATGGATTATTTTCTGTCGTACTCGACTTCGATTATACCAATGTGGGATCTAATGGGTTTACCGTTTCAGGAAATGGAACTATGTACGGCACTTTCGAATATGAGGATCTTCCTATTGTCATCGATTCATTCGACGGAAGTGGTAGTCAGTTTCTTGAATTTGTTGTTGCGGATAGTCAGGATGAATTCTGCTTTGCTGCGTTAGAAATCGGTACACTTGGATGCGACGATATATGCGATATTTTTGAACTCACCGCTGAACCTGGTGCATGTACAGGCAATAACACCTACATAGTGGAGGTTGATTTTGGTTTTGAAAATGTATCCGGCAACAGCTTTGATTTATTCGCTAATGGAGAGTTTTATGGATTCTATCTATATGCAGACCTGCCTTTAACACTGCTGGAATTTCCAGGCAGTGGCGAGGGACATGATACTATTCACGTGAGTGATAATGATCATCCTGATTGTGGTGCACAGATTGTATTTGAAGCACCTTCTTGTGAATGTTCTATTTTCGATTTGTCTTTCCAAAGCATTGGGTGTACAACTGACTCTACATTTGGGGTCGAAGTAGAATTCTTTTATGAAAATCTACCAGGTGAATTTGTGGACATCTTTTTTGACGGTGTCTTCCAGGGGTTTTATAACGTAAATGAAATTCCAATTCTTATCAATTTGCACGAAGGAAGTGGAACCGGTGTTCTCCAGGTTTGCGCTAACGATCTGAACTCCTGTTGCGCCACGGTAGCAGTGGAGCTGGACTCCTGCGAGCAGGCTGCCTGCCACATAACTGATTTATTTGCTGAACCAGGAAATTGTAATTCCAATGAATCATTCGTATTGGATATCACATTCGACACATTGAATGTGACTACGGACTCAGTACTAATCATGGCTAATGATAGCTCTCTGGGAAAATTCCTAATAACCCCCGGCTTTATCCGCATCATCAATTTCCCTGTGTATGCAGGTCCTATTACACACCTTACTGTTTGTTCGGTAGGTTCTACTGATTGCTGTGATACATTTGATTTTGTGACTCCCGATTGCGATCCGAATAATTGTGAGATTTATGATTTGATTCTGGTGGCAGGGGATTGTACATCTGATAGCACGTACAGTGTTGTAATTGAATACAATAGCGATAACATTGCTGGTGATTCAGTTATAGTAATAGCTAATGGGACTTTACTTGATACTTTCGTCGCTCCCGATGATCGCATAGAAATTGAAAACTTTCCACAACTAGAGACAAATCAAACTATCATTACAGTTTGCTCAGTAGCAAATCCTGATTGTTGTGATACTTATGAATTTGAAACACAACATTGTGGAATTCAGAATGAGTGTGGTATAGATATCGGTTTCGTTGAATTCGGACAATGCTTTGAGGATTCCACTTATATCCTTGAAGTGCACTTTGCATTTGAAAATCTTCCTACTGATTCTGTTATCATCAATTCTGGTGATATCGTACTAGGCACCTATCATGTTAATGAAGGTCAAATCATCATTGAACATTTTTCCTGGACAATTACAAACCTCAGTGTTATACGGATTTGTGCGCAGGGTAATGAAAACTGTTGTGATGTGCTTGAATTCGAAACGCCGGATTGCGATCCGACAGGATGTACTATTTCAGAATTGATTGCATTACTTGGGGAGTGTAATGAAGATTCCACTTTTGTTCTAACGCTCAACTTTGAATTCGCTAATCTACCTACCGATTCTGTCGTGGTGGATGCTAATGGCCTTATCATTGGAACATATCATGTAAATGAGGGACACATTATCATCGCTGATTTCCCAGTATTCGAAACTAATCTAACTGAGCTGCACGTCTGTGCTCAGGAAAATGCAGATTGTTGTGATGTAATTTTCTTCGAAACACCTTGCGGGACAGGTTGTCATTTATTTGATCTCTTTGCTGAAATAGGAGAATGCACTTCCGATACTTCTTACCTTGTTGATATCGTCTTCCAGACAAATAATTTCCCAGGTGATTCAGTAAGCATTACAGCTAATGATCTTTCGCTGGGCAATTATTTAATCACACCGAATTTTATTCGCATAGAAAATTTCACATTATTGCCGGGAGAAACTACTTTGATAACGGTTTGTGCTACAAATGCTCCTGATTGTTGCGATACTTATGCAATAGAAAATCCAAGCTGCGCGGGTGAATGCAACATCTTCGACCTTGTCGTAGATGTTCAGGATTGTAACAGCGACAGTACTTTTGGAGCCATTATTAATTTCGACTGGATCAATGTGGATGCCGGTGGTTTTGATGTGTATTCCGGACAGGGGTATTTAGGTTTTTTCAATTTTGATCAGATTCCTATTCTTATCAACGAATTTCCTGTCAATGAAACTGGCAATTATTTCTTGTCTGTCTGCGAAAGTGACAATACCCAATGCTGTGAAAGCATCGAGTTTGAAGGACCTGTCTGCATTGATATATGTGATATTAATGATATGACTTATAGTATTACACCTTGTGATAGTGCCGGACTCTTCTATTTTCACCTTGACTTTAATTTCCAGCATGTTGGAGCAGAAGGATTTAATGTGGTAGGTAATGGGAATCAGTATGGTAATTTCAGCTATGAAGATTTGCCAATAACGTTAGGTCCATTTCAAAATGGAAATACCGTATTTGAATTTCTGGTAACTGATGCATCCAATCCAACCTGCTTTGGCTTACTTGTTCCTGGCATCGTCGATTGCACTACTGTTGCAACAGAAGAAATCGAGCATATCGATATATTTGAAATCTTTAATAATGGAAGTTTTCCCGGCATCTATGCGAAGCAGGATATTTCACTTACACTCTTCAATGCGAATGGAAAAATAATCTCGCGTTCACAATTCGTGCCTGCTAATAGTTATTTCGAGATGCCTGATGTTTCTGGAGGTTTATATGTAGCGACAATTAGCTATAATGGAAAACTTTGGCCTGTTAAACTGATCAAAGCATCTAACTAATTAAAGACAGATAATTTTAAAAAACCGGAGTTGACATTCATGTTAACTCCGGTTTTTTTATGCCTTATAGTCTACAAAGGAATATTCCCGTGCTTTCTAACAGGGCCAACTTTCTTCTTGTGGGATAATACTACTAACGCTTTCAAAATTTTTCGTCTTGAATCTTGTGGCGAAATTACTTCATCGAT
>JALYSC010000009.1:8900-17726 GCA_030855005.1 Bacteroidota bacterium
CTGCCTGATAAGGATTTGCGAATAACTCAGCATACTCCTTCTCTTTTTCAAGTAATGTTTGTGCAGGATTAGCAGAATTTTGAATTTCTTTCTTAAAAATAATTTCAGACGCACCTCTTGCACCCATCACAGCAATTTCAGCAGTAGGCCATGCAAAGTTGATATCTGCGCCAATGTGTTTTGAATTCATCACATCATAAGCTCCTCCATAAGCTTTACGGGTAATGAGCGTTATCCGCGGAACAGTAGCTTCAGAAAATGCGTACAGTAATTTTGCACCATGTTGTATGATCCCATTCCATTCCTGATCTGTACCAGGCAAAAATCCTGGCACATCCACTAGTACCAGCAGTGGAATATTAAAGCAATCGCAGAATCGAACAAACCGCGCTGCCTTTCGAGAAGCAGTAGTATCCAATACACCTGCTAAATGCCACGGTTGATTGGCTACAATACCAATGCTTGCTCCACCCATTCGCGCAAAACCTACAAGGATATTCGGAGCAAAGTGCTCATGGATTTCCATAAAGGAAGCGACATCAACGAGTTCATTAATGACCTCCTTCATGTCATAAGGAGTCAATGCACTTTCAGGCATTATGTCATTCAATGCAGGACGTAATTCATCGTCCGGAATGAATGGAAGATTTGGGGTCTTACCTTGATTGTCTTGTGGAAAATAACTTAGCAATCTTCTCACCTGGTAAAGACAATCAACATCATTATCTGCAGTGAGATGTGTCACACTCGACTTGGATGCATGTGTCATCGCACCACCTAATTCTTCACTTGTAACTTCTTCATTCGTTACTGTCTTGACAACATTAGGGCCTGTTACAAACATGTAAGAACTTCCTTCTACCATAATGGTAAAATCAGTCATCGCAGGACTGTACACTGCACCACCGGCGCAAGGACCCATGATTGCACTTATCTGCGGAATCACACCTGAGGCCCTGACATTTCTATAAAATATATCAGCATATCCGCCAAGTGATCTTACACCTTCCTGTATTCTTGCTCCCCCACTATCATTTAATCCAATCAGTGGCACACCATTTTCTATTGCCAGATCCATGATCTTGCAAATTTTTTCAGCATGTGTTTCTGATAAGGCACCACCGAAAACAGTGAAGTCTTGTGCATAAGCGTAGACTAATCTGCCATCCACTGTGCCGTATCCGGTGATCACACCATCCCCATAAAACTGTTGTTGGTCCATATCGAAATCTGTCGTCCGATGAACGACTAACATTCCGATTTCTTCAAAACTGCCTTCGTCAAAAAGCAGCAGAATCCGCTCTCTTGCTGTGAGTTTTCCCTTCTGATGTTGCTGATCGATGCGATCAGCACCTCCCCCTAGAAGAGCCAATTCCCTGCGACGGGTTAATTCCTCTGATTTTTTATTCATTTTGGATGGTAACTTAGCGCCAAAATAAATAATATAGTCCCAAGATGATGAATTCAGACACTTCCATGCTCCCCTTATCCCGTCTTGTCTTAGAAATGCAGGAGTCCGCCACACTCAAAATGGCCAAACTCGCACGTGAACTGAAGGCGCAAGGAAAAGATGTGATTGACATGAGCCTTGGATCCGGGAGATGAAGTAATCCTGCCTGCACCTTATTGGGTGTCCTATTTTGAAATTATAAAAATGGCAGGTGGGATTCCGGTCATCGCCACTTCTGATATTGAAGCTGACTTCAAATGCAGTACACAGCAGATCGAAGCGCTCATTACTGATCGCACCAAGTTCATTTTATATTCTTCACCCTGCAATCCAAGTGGCTCTGTATTAACTTATGAAGAATTGAAACAGCTTGCTGAGATGCTTCAATCATACGAGCATGTGATGGTAGTCTCTGATGAGATCTATGAACATATCACGTTTGATGGACAGCATCATTCCATCGCATCGATGGATGGAATGCAGGAAAGGACCATCATCATCAATGGGATGTCAAAAGGATATTCGATGACAGGATGGCGATTGGGTTATATGGCTGCTCCATTGTGGGTAGCTGATGCCTGCACAAAAATTCAGGGCCAGGTAACAAGCGGCGCGACAAGTTTTGGGCAGAAAGCTGCAGTTGAAGCGCTTGATGGTGATCAGGAGCCAACACGCGAAATGGCGCAGGCTTTTCAACAGCGACGGGATTTAATTATTTCTTTATTCGAACAGATTCCTCTGGTGTTGATAAATCGTCCTCAGGGTGCATTTTATATTTTTCCTGATGTATCTGCTTACTTCGGTAAGGTGGGAAGTGACGATGTCATGGTAAGAGATGCAGATGATCTGAGTTTGTATTTATTGGCTGAAGCAGGTGTAAGCACCGTTTCTGGTGTTGCCTTTGGAAATGAAAGATGCATCAGGCTGTCATATGCAACATCAGAAGCCAAAATCAAAGATGCGTCTCAACGAGTCGGTCAGGCACTTTCAAAATTGCATTAAGTTTTAGCGAACGAGTTCGAAATCCTGATTGACATATTTCAGGATACGCAATTTCCCGTTTTCATAATACATCGGGGTTTTCTTATCAATTGGACTTGTTGTCTCTGCTGCATAGATTGGCTGCAGATCATATCCGGATATGATTCCGAAGTTTGATTCCCTATTGACGAGACCTTTCATACCACCTTCAACCAATTGACGCGCCACCCACATCATCATATCATAACCCTGGTAAGCCTGGTTGTCGGGCATAGTGAAATATGTCCTGTAAAATTTATCCCGAAAACTTCTGTACGCCGGATTTGATGTATCGACATATGTTGGAGAACTAATGTGTACAGCAAGACTCTCCAAATAATTTGAATTCAATGAACTAAAGCCTGTCCACTGCGGCAGGCCAAATACAATGACATTTTTTGTGCCTTTATCAGCATGTAGTTTGCGGAGGAAATTGCTAACGAATTGCTCATCTGATTTGGCATAATAGGGCATGATAAATACAGTACCGTCAGGATCATCCAACAAAAAAGATAAATTGGTTTTGGCAAGATCAATGGAGGCATCATCAATGATAAGGTCCTCGGTTTTAATGGCCGGATTCTTTTTAAACATTTGAAGACGATGGATTTCGGCCGGGTTATTACGTGCTACCAAAAATATTTTCTTATTGCGAAATGCCTCTCCGGCATATTTCATAATAGCAGCCGCATTGCTATTGAGCCCTGGTACCATCTGGAGAAAATAGGGATTGTTCTTATCAACCGAAAAAGCAGGTAGCCACGGTGATATCACAATTTTTTCATTGAGCAATCCAAAGGAAGCCACTGCTTCTATATTCTCTTTATCGTAGGGGCCAATGATAACATCTGCTTTCCTTACCTGAGGATCCTTCAGTATCTCCGTAATTTTCAAATACGAAGATTCCGTATCGTACGAATGAAAAGTAATAGGGAGTCCTGATCTTTCAATTTCCTGTGCAGCGATACGCATACCGCCGTAGTACTGCATGAAGCGCAACAACTTTTGATCTACCTGACCGTAGAATTCAGGATAGTTTAGGCTATTAAGCGGAAGGAACAAACTTACTTCATAACTGCTTTTTTTGTCCGGCATTTCCGGCGTTTCTGACTTATGGACGATGACTGGTGTGGTAGTTTCCTCTGTCCATTTGATCGTATCAACTTTGACGGCATCTCTTGGCACCAGAATATATTTACCTGAAGCAGGATCATAAATTCTCACTTTGTCCGCATCCGTAGTGGTTGGTGCAGGTGGAGGTTTAGTGGTTGTCTTGGTGGTTCCACAACTACACAATGACAATAACAGCAGAAGGCACAGGATTACATTATTCCCATTCAATGGTAGCAGGCGGTTTGGTACTGATGTCATATACTACTCTATTGATTCCTTTTACCCGGTTTATTATTTCACTTGATATTTCAGCAAGTAACTCGTGAGGCAGCCGGCTCCACTCTGCTGTCATACCATCTACAGAATTAACGGCGCGGAGCGCCAATGTGTTTTCGTAGCTGCGTTCATCTCCCTTTACTCCAACAGATTTGACAGGCAAAAGGATGGCACCGGATTGCCAGATTTTATCATACCAGCCATGTTTTTTAAGCAGGTCTGTATAGATGTGATCTGCCTCCTGTAGGGTAGCCACTTTTTCAGGAGTAATATCGCCCAATATTCTGATAGCCAGCCCCGGACCGGGAAAAGGATGTCGCTCTAAAATTTCCGCAGGCGCGCCCAGTGTATATCCAACCTTACGCACTTCATCTTTAAATAAAAGACGAAGAGGCTCAATAATCTTAAGCTTCAATGTATCGGGCAGCCCTCCAACATTATGATGCGATTTGATAGTCGCAGAAGGCCCTCCATGCGCAGAGATAGATTCTATTACGTCCGGGTAGATAGTACCCTGGCCAAGCCATTTGACTCCCGGATAAGTTAAAGATTCTTTTTCAAAAACATCTATGAATAAACGGCCAATCGTTTTGCGTTTTGTTTCAGGATCTGAGATACCTGCCAGTGCATCATAAAATTGCTGCTTAGCATCAATCCCATGTACGTTAAGACCAATCCCATCATATCGGTCAAGAACAGATTGAAATTCATCCTTTCTAAGTAAGCCATTATCTACAAAAAAACAATGCAACTTATCTCCGATAGCGCGGTGGATGAGTAGCGCACCAACTGTACTATCAACTCCTCCGGATAACGCCATCAAAACCTCATCATCACCAACCTGTTGACGAATCTTCTCCACTGTCTCATCAATAAATAATTCCGGTGTCCATTTTTCTTTTAACCCGGCGATGTTTCTAAGAAAGTTTTTAAGCATCTCATGTCCGTGAAGAGAATGAGTTACCTCGGGATGATATTGCACACAACAAACCATATGTTCCAGGCTTCCTTCCTGGCTTGCATAAGCAGCCACAGGAATACTATCTGTCTCTGCCAACAATTCATAACCTAACGGTATCTCAAGAATACTGTCTCCATGCGACATCCATACCTGCGAACCTTGTGGAATATTTGCAAAAAGTGGATGTTGTGGTCGTATGATATGAAGTTTTGCTTTTCCGTATTCTCGCTTATCTGATCGCGCTACTTGTCCCCCGAAAGCATCAGCTACATATTGAGCACCATAACAAATAGCAAAAATGGGAACCTTTCCCACCCAGGGAATCAGATTGGGCCTTAAACTATTCTCGTCTTTTACAGAAAAAGGACTGCCTGAAAGAATCAGTGCTTTAACATCCGAAGGCACTACTGATGGGAGAGCGTGATAAGGAATAATCTCACTGTAGATTTCTAACTCACGCACGCGCCGGGCGATTAGTTGTGTGTATTGGGCTCCAAAATCAAGTATTAGCGCTTTCTCCTGCATGCGTTTATTATGGGGTTATTCTTCTAATAATCCTCTGCCCTCTTTCTTAATCCTACCTTCCTCTACAAGGTTCTTCATGAGTTTATCAAGTATTCCATTGACAAAATCTTTGCTCTTGGGAGTACTGTACTCTTTTGAAATATCAACATATTCGTCGAGGGTGACCTTTGTCGGAATCGTCGGAAAATATATAAACTCCACGAGTGCCATTTTGATGATGATAACATCCAGGACAGCCAGTCGCTCCATATCCCAATTCTTGAGCGTGGGTTCGATCATTTGCTCAAGTGTTTCAGCCTGCTCCATTGTCACGCTGATGAGACGACGACCAAACTCGATGACTGTATCATCATCCGGAAGATATTCTTCGTAAAATTTTTCTTTAGAATCAGGAAGTTGTTTAATAATCTTTTTAAAAGCACCTACAACAAGTGATTTGTCTTCCTGCCAGAATGGATATTGATCATCTATGACCTCTTCATAGATTTCATTCTTGCGAAGTTCGCGATAGATATCAAGTAGATAATCACGGTGACCGGTTTCATCAACTTCTCCAAAAATATATTTTTTGTATTCAGGCGCTTTGGCGAAAGTGGAATACATCTTCATCATCAGATCCTGATCGAGTCTGGAGCTGAAGTGCTTTTCCTCAAAATATTTCCGCAGTGCTTTATTTGTGTAGAGACTTTGGATGAGATCGTTTTCAAATAGTCTGGCGTTCCAGATGAGGTCATCTGGTTCTGGCCTAAGTTTGCTTAGCCTGTTATCACGGTCGACAACAGCTTGGTGGGCAATTTCTACCAGCAGGTAGATATTGAACAACAAACTTTCATAGGCGAGGTCTACCGCCTTATCGTATCGATTAAGGATTTCTTTGTGGCTTACCCCCGGGTCACGATCAAGAGAATACAGCAATTGCATCACTTTGACCCTTATACTTCTCCTGCTTACCATATGGGATTATACCTCAGATTGATTCAACGAACATTATGGGCACAAATAAACACTATTTGTCCAACCCTCACAACATCAAATGATAACTTTTTTTATATGTCTTACGCTTGTTACGCTTTGATGCTGTTATTGTAAAGGTAATGTCTTTGGAAGATTGCGGATATGCCACATTTCTATGACCTTCCCACCTTTCAAATGAACTACCCCGGGATTTGACCTGATAATAGTTTTTAGAAGGATATCATCCGCTTCATACCAATTGAATTGACTCCCGGATGCTTGTTTAAAAGCAGCCAGTTTTTCTGTCCCTGATCCTCCTGCGGCGGCATATACTTTTGCTCCTTGCTTCATTACATCTTCCATTAATGGATTCACTCTCACCTTGAATTTATTGAGGTAATCTGCATCCCAGACATAAACCTCTGTGGATCCCCTTTGAGTATTGATTGCAGCAATATTCTTGATGAGTTGCGTATCCTGACCGTTTACCAGGACAGTATCCATAGTCCAGGTTGTATCTGGAATTATAACTTCCTGAGTAGAAGATTCACCCTTTAGATGATAAGCAATTACCAGGAATACGTGACCAGAATCGGTCAGTATGTCCTCAGCCACATCAGTTCCTTCCGGATCAATAAAAGAAAAATGACTGACCTTCGTTTCAGGAATCGGAGGTTCCGATTGGGTCTGAGAAATTTTCGTCCATTCGGTTTTAGGATATTTTGCAAATTCCTTCATATATACTTCATAAGGAAGTTCGATAATTTCCTTGGTAGTGTTATTTTGGAATGTCATGGTCAGAATTTTGACAGAAGCTGCTGATTCCTCTTCTGCTTTTTTCTTTTCATAAAGATTGGTTCCGACTTTAAATGGCCTGAAATCCACCACTGGTAAATTCCATAAGAAGTTATTCAGGCAGAAAATGGTTATTAATACCGTCGATGCAGCAACAATAATATTTCGGGCCCTGGCAGAAAATAATTGGTGCATATCCTTGTGCCTGAAAACAAAAAATAATGCAGGAAGCAGTAACACAAGATCTTTGAAGAAAGAAATCTTCGGCTCAAGCTTTATGAAATCACCAAAACATCCGCAATCCGTCACTCGCATATTAGTTGCAGCATACGGCCCCCAGGTACTGAATTTAAAAAAATTACCATCACTTGGAACATACCCTGTCAGGAAAGTAAAACCTGTAAGAATAGTAAAGAAGATAACGAGCAACAAAAACAACCAGCTAGTCAACTTTGGTCTATGGCCAAGTAATAACATGATACCGAGCACAATTTCAAAAACAATCATCACCACTGAAAACACAAGTGATATACTGCTTAAGAAAGGAAATAAAGGTGCCATAAAACTTAATGCGGAGTCCGCAAAAGTGTATTGGAACTCTGTGAAATACTGTTCCATTTTGTAAGCAGTACCTACAGGATCGATTGCCTTGACGAAACCTGAAACAATAAACAGGATACCTGTAAAATTTTGCAGGAATGTCATGAGCCATGATTTATGGCCTTTCTTTAATAACCCTATCACTACGGTGACTACACCGGCAGCAATAGCTATATACATCAATAGGGTAAGTAATGTCATAAGTTAGTTTGTTCGTCAAGTCTGATTAAAGCAAAAACACAATAGTTGATGATATCCATGTAATTGGCATCGATACCTTCAGAGACGATGGCCTGGCCATCATTATCTTCAATTTGTTTGATACGTAATATTTTCATCAGGATAAGATCGGTATAGCTACTGATCCGCATGTCCCTCCAGATTTCTCCGTAATCATGATTTTTGGATTCGAATAGCTCTCGCGTACCCTGCACAAATTGATCGTACAGAACTGATAATTCATCATGTGGAATGTGCTGGCGGTCATCTTCACGAAGAAAATACTGGATCAGTGCCATCAGGCAATAATTGATGATCCCAACATATTCATCATGCGGCTTATCACTTATTTTTTGAATGCCCTGCTCTTCAATATTCCTGATCCGGGAGGCTTTGATGTAGATTTGATCAGTCAAGGATGAAAGCCTCAATATTCTCCAGGCGGTGCCGTAGTCTCTGTTTTTCCGGAAAAACAAATCTCTGCATTGGGAGATGACGGTATCATATTGTAGTAGGCTTTGTTCCAATCCCGGGCAGTTTATTTGCGAAACACGATAGTCATGACCGTCAAAAAAGAGTTGATCAATTGGTATTACGACTTCGCAAAGATTGGTAAAAAATTAATTTTAGCCTGTTAACGAATGTCAAAAAGCCGGCCCAATATCGTCGGAAGGCATCATTTGATCATAATACGGTGTTATTCTTCAAGTTTAAATTGCCTTTTATTTGGCTGATAAGTTCAGAACATTAAAATCGGATACTGAAGGCTATTACATGGACCGGGGAAGTAAATTCCTAAGTTATGCGCGTCCTATTTCCTCTGAACCCGAATATATAAGCTGGCTGCAACAGGTTAAAAAAATGCATCCCAAGGCAAGACATTTTTGCAGTGCTTTCCGACTCCATCCGGATG
>JALYSC010000274.1 GCA_030855005.1 Bacteroidota bacterium
GGCGCGGACGGATTGATCCTCTTGCAAATGCAGGAAGAAGCACCGGGCTACTTCATGAAGTATTACAATTCAGATGGACGTCAAAGTACTTTCTGTGGAAATGGTGGTCGTTGCTTTATTTCTTTTGCAAAGGAACTGGGTGTCACCTCCGGAGAATTTTGTTTTTTGGGAACAGACGGATTACATAGTGGAAGCCTCAATGAAGATGGATTGATTATACTTTCCATGAATAATGTCGATGAAGTGGAGATGATTGAACCGAATGCATATGTTCTCAATACTGGTTCACCACATTTCGTCACTTTTGTTGATACTGTTGATGAAGTCAATGTGTTTGAAGAAGGAAGATCTATTCGTAATAGCGATAGATTTAAAAGTGATGGAATTAACGTCAATTTTATTGAATCAGAAGGTCCGGGGAAAATTATAATCCGAACATACGAACGCGGTGTAGAAGATGAAACATTTGCGTGCGGCACAGGAGTAGTAGCTAGTGCAATTGCGAATGCCGTTCGCTATGAAGATTATTCAGGTGTCTGCAGTGTTCAGGCAAAAGGAGGAGACCTACTGGTGACCTTTGATCGTCAAGGGTTACATGATTTTCAAAACGTTAAACTTATCGGTCCTGCTGAGGAGGTCTTTGAAGGCTCAGCCGTAATCTGATTATTCTTCCTCATCATCCAGCCAAACCTGGAGCATGCCTTTCATTTCACCCACTGCATGCATATCTTTTGCAATTATCCCTTGTTCAACACCAGCCTGTAAGAGCCGTATTCCTTCTTTTTTATTGCCGGCAGTGTAAAGCAGTTTTGCATACTGATAGTAAGTCGCGATATAATCCGGATACTGATTGACCAAATGCTCATACATCAGGAGAGCCTGCATGGTAGCCATATTTTGTTCATATTCCCTGGCCAGGGCGTAAATGATAAACGGATCATCGGGATTCTGATCCAGGAGTGTTTCTAGTTCGGCAAGCCTGCTCATGGCTCAAAAATACTGTTAATCAGCACATTATAGATTAATACCGCTTGAATTGAAAGAAGTCAATTTTAAATACCTTTGACGCATTATCTGATAAAAGCAGCCTTGGATATGAAGTTATTAGTGGCGATCAGCCAGACGCCGGAGACCACAGCACGCATCGCATTTAAGGATGGCGGGAAATCCTTCGATCCGTCAGGTGTCAACTTTATCATGAACCCATATGATGAATGGTATGCACTGGTTCGTGCGCTGGAATTGAAAGAAGAAAAAGGAGGCACAGTGACCGTGATTCATGCTGGTCCTGCAGCCAATGATGTCACTATTCGTAAAGCATTAGCCATTGGAGCTGATGATGCGGTTCGAATTGACATGGAACCAGCGACTGCAGATCAGGTTGCTTTTCAGATTGCAGAATATGCGAAAAGTCAATCCTTTGATGTGATTTTTACCGGGAAAGAAACCATTGACTATAATGGTTCTTCTGTCGGTCCGATGATTGCAGCTTATCTCGATCTTCCATTTATTTCTCATGCAAGTAAACTTATCTATCAGGGAGAAACACCATTAGTGACGAGAGACATCGAAGGTGGAGTTGAAGAGATAGAAGTAAGTGGTCCTTATGTGATCAGTGCTGCTAAAGGCCTTGCAGAACAACGTATTCCCAATATGCGTGGGATTATGTCATCAAAAACAAAACCATTGCAGATCATTGCACCGGCATCCTCACCTGCCCATGTGGAGTATATTCATTTCGATATGCCCACGGCAAAAAAATCGGTAAAGATGATTGACCCCACCGATATGGATGAACTCGTGCGATTACTGCATGAAGAAGCAAAAGTGATTTGATCATCTGAATAGTAAGAGAAAATGATACTTGTCATAGCAGAAACACTTGATAATAAAATTCGCAAATCAGCAACTGAAGCCGTCTATTATGGCTCAAAAGTGGCGGAGTCTACTGGTGTAAAATGCAGTGCACTGATCCTGGGTCCATGCACCGATGGTGGTAGGCTTGGTCAATTCGGTGCTACTGAAATATTTCATGCAGCGGATGACAGTCTTCAACAATTTGATACCCAAGTATTCGCCAGTGTAATTGCAACAATTGCAAAAGAAAAAGGCGCAACACTTGTGATTCTTGCAGATACCTCTACCGGAAAGAGCTTACTCGGGAGATTAGCTGTATCACTTGATGCAGGCGCTGTAAGAGGTGTAAATAAATTGCCTGAGCTCGTAGATGGAAAGCTTCAATTTATGAGACCTGTTTTCTCTGGAAAAGCCACCGCAACTTGTAAGATCAATTCACTTGTCGCAGTTATTACGCTTATGGGAAATAGTATTAAACCACAAGTTGCGGGAAGTGATATCAATGTTACTTCTATTAATCCTGCCATAACTGCCTCAAAAACAAAAGTAATTAACGTAAGACGTTCGGTTGGCATCGTTCCTTTGCCGGAAGCTGAGGTCGTGGTATCAGCAGGAAGAGGAATGAAAGATCCGGGCAATTGGGGAATCGTCGAAGATTTGGCGGCATCCCTGGGAGCAACGACAGCTTGCTCGAGGCCTGTTGCTGACAGTGGTTGGCGGCCTCATCATGAGCATGTGGGACAGACAGGCATTGCTATTCGTCCAAACTTGTATATAGCACTAGGTATTTCGGGAGCCATTCAGCATTTAGCTGGTGTCAATAGCTCTAAAGTTATTGTGGTCATCAACAAAGATCCGGAAGCTCCGTTCTTTAAGGCGGCGGACTATGGTGTCGTTGGGGATTTATTTGATATTGTTCCCCGATTGACAGATTCTATTCGCAAGTTTAAGAGTAGTCATCATTGATTATCAGGAAAACTCTAATTTCCAATTGGTGAACACTAATAGGCCAATCGGCATTTTTATATATATTTCGTATTTACACGAGGCTAAGTGGAAAAAATAGAATTATACATAGTCACCCTTACACATAGTGTCACACAATCAAGCAATTACGCTGTGGTCATGGGTGAGGTAGATGGCAACAGGCGACTTCCGATAGTAATAGGTGGCTTCGAAGCCCAGGCTATTGCAGTAGCAATGGAAGGAATGATACCATCTCGGCCACTTACACACGATTTGCTCAAAAATGTTCTCGATACCTTCGAAATAGAGGTTTCGGAGATATTGATCAATAATCTGGTGGAAGGAGTATTCCATGCGCGGATTGTGTGTACTCAGCACGGCCGCGAATTTGAAATCGATTCACGAACTTCAGATGCCATAGCGATGGCAGTTCGTTATGGTTGTCCAATTTTTACTTATGACTTTATCCTGGATGCTGCCGGAGTACGCATAGAAGATCCGCAACCCGGAGAATCCGAAGAGGTTAAGGAAGAAAAGCCTAAACGTCGCCGCAGAGGATATGCAGAATATTCAATCGATGATCTCAGTGCCATGCTGGACAAAGTGATTGGTGAAGAAGATTATGAGAAAGCTGCTAAAATCCGCGATGAACTCAATCGCCGCAAAGAAGAAGATATCAGCTAAGGAATCCAGTATCCAGGGTCTGGGATTACAGAATAGTGAGGTACTAGATCTTTACGGTTTTGATTGCTACAATTTTATGACGAAAGCAACTAATTCTACTATGAAATACTGGATGACGAAATGCTCAAATTTACCGTTAGTCTAATGTTGATTCAGTCAAATGTCATTCTTACTCAATCTCCAAATTGATACTGATGAAAATTTGTTTTTTATTTATTTCTTTAAATGTTTTATTTATTCTGGCGGGATGTAAGTCTTCAGGTAATGGCAATCAAAATGTAAATCAGGAAGATCCATCAGCGGTTGTTGATGCACCCAAAGTAAAAGAAAAGGAAGATCCAAATAAATATATCTTGAGGAATGGTCAGGCAGGTCCCTTTAAAATAGGACATGAGATACCAGGCATCGCCTCGATGAGTAAATACAAGATGCGTATAGAAAAAAATACGCGTCAATTAGAAGATGGCCCATCCACAGAATCTGCAACTGTCATCAGTGAAAACGACGTTGATTTGGTATGGTTAAAACCGGGATTGTTTAAATCAGACTCTCAACAGTTTAGCCAGATCAATGAGATCGTGATAGTCTCACCAAAATATAAAACCAAAGAAGGAATCGGAATAGGATCCACCATTGGAGAATTTCAAACTGCATATCCGGATATACATGTGTGGTACACGTACGTAAGTTCGATGTATGTTGCAGAAACGGAAAAGCTAAAAATACAATTCATTCTTGATCCCGCTGATTACACAGCGAAAAAACCCACAACAAGGTCTGAACAGCGCAAGCTCAATCTGAAAGATTTCAAACCTGAAGGAAAGATCACTCGTATCCGAATTATCGAATAAGAATCATTTTTCTTCCCAAAGATTTTTTGGATAAATATTCTTTGCAATTAGTTCATCAAGTCGCTGACTGACGAATTCCTTGTCCTCGCGATAAGTAACTCCAAACCATTCTGAATCGCAATGCAATACTTTTGTTTGCCGTTCTCCGGATTTAATTAGATCATCTACAAGGGTGGGTATATAATATTCAGATTTTAATTCACTGCCATGTTGATCAAGGAATGAATTAAATTCTTTTTCAAAGTATGTAAAATAAGAAGGATAGAATGCCCACATATTCATGGAGACAGGATCATTCTTCGAAAGAATATTTACGCTACCCTCATCATCTGTATAGGAGATGACGCCCTGATCATCCCTTCCGATTTGTTTGCACTCTACAATATTTTGGAGATAGCCATTCTCATCGGATGAACAAACACCACGATTCACAGTACCATGTTCGGAGAGTGTATTTTCAAGTTGATAGCCAACAACACCATATTCTTCCTGGTCACGTTTTGTAGTCAGAAAATCATATAGTGTTTGATAGGATTCCGGTCCATAATAATCATCAGCATTAATG
>JALYSC010000275.1 GCA_030855005.1 Bacteroidota bacterium
GATATGAAGTGTAAATGCGATGTACATCCTTCAGCCCGATCTCTATCATTCGGTCCTTAATGGCTACTTCAATATCAGAATATTCCTGCGCTGACCTTTCCCGCAATAGCTGGTTGATTTGCTTTCCCATTTTCATCACCGGGTCAAATGCACCATACATATCCTGCTGAACAAATCCGACGATACTCCCACGAATCTGATCCCATTTCGAGATTTCTGTGGGTAAAGATTTTGAAGTTCCATCTTTCAGCTTGATCGATATGCTTCCTGTCTGATGATACATTCCTGGTGGTAAAAGGCCCAATATAGCGTGAGCGATGCTTGATTTTCCACTGCCTGAAGGCCCTGTTAACGCTACGATTTCTGCCGGAGCGATAGAAAATGTGATGTCTGAAACAATACTCCCGTGTACGGTGGTAAGTGTCAAGTCTTTAACCTGGAGAATATCGGGAAGCATTCTGTAAAAATAGATTTGCCGGATGGTACCGGCAAATCTTCTTCATGGCATTACACTGTAATCATCCTGGTAAGGAAATAAGGATCCAGTTGATACTCTCCCGCCATCTGGAGAATTGGATATATCTATTGGATGGTCTCCAGTAATCCATCTCGCTCCATGACAACTGCAGCATCATTGAAACCTTTGGAAACCACAATCTTTTGCGCCTTTCTTGCTGATTCGAGTGTATTAAATCCACTTATCATCATAATGGTCCATTCTCCTTTACGATAGGATTCGAGTGTACCCAGATTATCTATTCCCTCTGTATTAAAATCACCCGGGTGCAAATAGGAAGCGACCCGGACTTTATAATCACCTTTTGTTTCACCTGTCGATTGCACATCAACGGCACCCGTTTTGGGGGATTCATTGGTTCTTATCTCGGGTGTGTTCCTTGTTATTGGCTTGTCTACAGCTATTCCCTGCCGAACAACAATAAAAGCATCCTTTCTACCTTTGGATTTTACTTCAACCAGAATTTTTTTGGCTTCTATTTGGCTGTCAAATGGGCCAATGCGAACTTTGTACACACCATTTTCATTCTGTACATACACAGGTCCTAATCCTTCCCATTCATTACGAGCAGAGTATTCAGTTATGGTTTTGGAAGAAGCGGCTACCTGGACGGAAAAATCAATTGATGTCGGTTCATCATTTTGTTTTTTGTACGTGACAGGATCCTGTTTTACATAAACCTTCACCAATTCCGGCTGTGGTGGTTCCTGCATTGATTCATTTAAAGTGGCAATAGCTAGTGATTCAGTGACCTGATGCCGGGCTTCTGGAAGAAATACTTCATAATCGCCCGTTCTTTTTTCAGCCTGGGTAAGCCTGATATTAAAAGGATTATATCCTTCAGCCCGGATAGTGTAATAATCAGATGTGTTGGGCGGCAGATTTAGTGCCAGATCTCCTGCAACGTTTGTGAATCCGAGCTCAGCTCCCTTCTCATTAACCACTACTGCATGTTCAATAGGTGCCTTGGTATTGTAATCGTAGACACTGAACCGTGCCTGGTGTGAATAGGCGCTGCCAGTTGAACTGGTTTTCTGGGCATGTAGCACCAGGGAAATTCCTGTCAGGACAAATGCAAGGGTAGCTGATCGTAATTTTTTCATCTTGAGACCTTATATTAAATTAAAATGTTATGTAAAGATATATATTTATCAATATCCTATACATTATTTAATTAAATAATATATTGGATCAATTATAAAAATGGAACTTAGGCCATAAAGCTTATTCATGACCCATAAGTCAATGGTAAAAGTCTGGGAATGGAGCACTCCCGACACTGGGGGAGAAAACTTATCCGGAGTATCAGAGAGTTTCTATTTTTAGCATCTCGTACATAAATCATCTTTGCCTTCGAAACCACTTTTATGAGGATTTTATACACGTTTTCTTTTTGCTTTCTGCTGACCGGATTATTTGCTCAGAAACTTGACCACCGGTTAGGTTATCTAATTGTTCAGACAAAGTCTAAAACCGAATTGAATCAGATTTTGTCCCGGCAGTCAACCAGAGTGGAATCCCCTATTCACATAGATCGGCAATTGTCGAGACAATTAGGAATTTACCTCATTACTTTCGATTATGATAAAGTGCATCAGAATAGATTGCTGAACAATCTCAGAAATGAAAGAGCGATAATCCTGGCGCAATATGATCATTTGACTTCGCCAAGAGCCATTCCCAATGACCCACAATTTATGTTTCAGTGGCAATGGGTTAATAGCGGGCAGACTGGTGGAACTAACGATGTAGATATCGATATAGAAGGTGCATGGGATATCACCACCGGTGGCGTGACACCACTTGGGGATACAATTGTGGTGGCCATCATCGATGATGGACTAGATTATCTTCATCAGGATATCACTGACAACACATGGATCAATCATAATGAAATACCTGATAACGGAGTTGATGATGATGACAATGGTTATGAAGATGATGTGTATGGCTGGAATACAGATAACAACAATCCTTTTGTCCTTAATGATGAACACGGACTTGCAGTAGCCGGTGTTGTAGGCGCTGTAGGTAACAACGGCATTGGTATAACGGGAATTAACTGGAATGTTAAACTGATGACAATAGTTGGTGGTCCGCCAGAGTCATCTGTTATAGCAGCCTATGCTTATGCACTTGAGCAGCGTGTAGCTTATGAAGAATCAAACGGCGAAAGAGGAGCTTTTGTAGTTGCAACTAATAGTTCGTTTGGAACTGATTTTGGACAACCTGCTGATGCTCCGCTATGGTGTTCTTTCTATGATTCACTCGGTGTACATGGCATACTTAGTGCGGCTGCTACCAGTAATATCAATTACAATATTGATGAGCAAGGTGACCTGCCAACAGCTTGTCCAAGTGAATTTTTAATGAGTGTAACATCGATCTCCAGCAGCATGCAACGCTCCAGAGGATTTGGAATCATCAATATAGACTTTGCAGCACCCGGGGAAGCCGTATATACTACCAATCAACAAAATGGATATAAGTCTTTAAGCGGCAACTCATTCGCCTCTCCTATTGCGGCTGGCCTTGTAGCATTGCTTTATTCAGCGCCATGTGAAGGGATAGCAGAAATCGCTCACAGTAATCCTGCTGCTGCAGCGAGATACATAAGGGATATTATTTTCAATGGTGTAGAACCTGATCCCGTATTGATGAATGAGACTCGGTTTGGAGGCATATTAAATGCTGCTAACAGCATGACTTTGCTGATGGAACTATGCTCAGATTGTCCGCTTCCTTTCAATATTACGTCCAATGTGATCTCTGACACTGATGTGCTGATCGATTGGGTATCCATTGATTCTGCCGATGCAATTAATGCACGTATCAGACCCTTATCCGGAACAGAATGGGATACGTTATTTGATATTGAAAAACCGCTTTTACTTGATCAACTAACTGGATGCACAGAATATGAAATTCAGCTTGAAGCCGTTTGCGCTGATACATCTACCGGATTTGAAGACAGTCATTTTTTCAAAACTGATGGATGCTGCGAAATACCGGCTGTTATTGAAGTAATTCCTAATGCCAATAGCTTTCATGCCGTATGGTCGAATGTATTGGCTGCAGAATATTTTTTAGTGCAATGGCGTCTTGAAGGTGAAGTCGAATGGATGGAAGAAGTCACTTCACTCAATGAAGTCACCATTGAAAATCTGGAGCCTTGTTCCTTCTATGAGTTCAGGTTGCAAACTAACTGCGATACATCAGAAACAGGATTTAGCGATATCATAAGATTCCGCACACGTAATTGTGGCAACTGTATTGATCTCGATTATTGCACTGCTACATCTGAGAATGCAAGCATAGAGTTTATCGATTCTTTAATCCTTGGTCTACTTGTGAATCATTCCGGTAATAACGGTGGATATGCCTTTTTTGAAACTGATACAGTCTCTTATTTTGCAGGTCAAACTTATGATGTGTTCTTACGTCCAGGATTCACGAACCAGACTCAATTCAGTGAGCAATTCAGAATTTGGATTGATGCCAACCAGGATGGTGTATTTGATTTAGATGAATTACTGCTCGATACTGTTTTGAGTGCAACGGATGAATTTATCCTCGATGAAATAACCATTCCATTTAACGCACGGGCAGGTAATACACGTATGCGGGTAAGTATGGCATTTACTGAGGACTTGATATCCACAGATCAAGAGCCATGTGGATCTATTAAATTTGGGGAAATTGAAGATTACTGCATCACTATTATCAGGGATAACAATTCATGTCCACCAGTAGATACAGTCTTTTTTGATGCTATTAATTTTACCGGTGCATTCATGTATTGGAATCAGGCGGAAGGAGCAATTGCTTATACATATCGGTATCGCGCAGAAAACACAATGGAATACACTGAACTTGCTACCGTTGATACGTTTGCTGCTCTTTCAGGACTGGACAAATGCACCACCTATGAAGTTGAAATACGCACTGTTTGTCTGGAGGACACTACAAGCTATGGTACCATCTATCTGCTGGAAACGGATTGCGATGTAGCAGTAGAAAATGTACCGGACCTTTTGTCCCATTTTGAAATGTTCCCTAATCCAGCCAACACCTTTACAGATATTCGGTTCACATCAACCAAACAGGGAGAACATTCGATTACCATTTTTAATACATACGGGGTGCGTTTGAGCTCAAGAAAAATCTATTCCAATACAGGTATTCAAATCTCTACCAGGTTAAATGAGATCAGTTTATATCCACCAGGTCTTTATTTTATCATTATCGAAAATAAAGGAGTCAGCGAGACCCATCGTTTAGTGAAAATATAGCAGGCCTTTGGATTTATTTTTTCTTAAAGGAAGGACTGACAACGAGGTCTTTGTTGCCCGGTGAGTAGATGTAAAATCCTTCACCCGATTTTACTCCATGTTTGCCTGCCTCC
>JALYSC010000276.1 GCA_030855005.1 Bacteroidota bacterium
CAGCTCATATTTCTCTTATATATCAATTACTTAGGACTGCGTGGCGGAGACGGTGGGATTCGAACCCACGATACAGTTTCCCGTATACACACTTTCCAGGCGTGCGCCTTCGACCACTCGGCCAACTCTCCGTATAAAAGGATTGCAAAGTTAAATCTTCTTTCTAAATACCTCGAGTGCATTTACAGTAGTCTGAAAAGCCACCTCTTCAAGAGGTTTACTGGTCAAAAGAGCAATCTTTTCAGCAATTAACCGGATATACGCTGATTCATTTCGCTTCCCTCTGAATGGTACTGGAGCCAAATATGGGGCATCCGTTTCCAAAATGATCATATCGGGCGGCAGTCTTGGAATGAGCTCGTCAAGCCCCGATTTTTTAAAAGTGGCAACCCCTCCAATACCTGCTTTGAAACCTAGCTCATAAATAGTTATTGCTTGTTGATAACTACCTGAAAAACAATGAAAAATACCGAATAGCTCATCGCTCTTGTGAGATGCAATGATTTCTATATTCATATCCAATGAATCCCTTGAATGGATGATTATTGGCAATCCAAATTCTTTAGCCCAAAGGATTTGCTCCTCAAAAGCTTCAACCTGTTGTTTATTATATGTTGTATCCCAATAAAGATCAATTCCTGTCTCACCTATTCCAATGTAGTCGCGATGAAAGAGGTCAGATTTCATGTGATCTAAAATTTCTCTAAAATCCTCTTTCACTGAACATGGGTGAAGTCCCATCATCGGGTAACAATGGTCTGGAAAATCTGCAACGAGCTGCCACATCTTTTCAACAGACAGCATATCAATATTAGGAAGCATCATTTTGGAAATTCCAGCATCGATTGCACGTTGAACCATATCATGTCGATCCTCATCAAATTCATTTGCATAGAGATGACAATGAGAGTCAACAAAGTTTAATTCTGATGTTTGCATTATTATTACGGGATCAATGACAACTAAAAAACAAAAATACTATGTAGTATGGGTCGGACACAATCCGGGAATTTATAATTCATGGGCTTCCTGCCAGACTCAGGTAAAAAATTATCCAAACGCCATATATAAATCGTTTAGTTCAAAGGCAGAAGCAGATCAGGCTTTCCGTGAAACTGCTCCACATCCCTCATTCAAAAGAAAGATTAAGGAGCCAGTTACTCAGCGTACTTCGATGCCAATCCCGGATAGTGTCAGTGTTGATGCTGCATGCAGCGGTAATCCAGGGGCCATGGAATATCAGGGCGTATGGACTTCTGATAAAACTTCAATTTTCCATTTTGGACCTGTTGCAAATGGAACAAATAATATTGGCGAGTTTCTGGCTATTGTCCATGCACTTGCATGGCTTGGAAAAAGAGATGATTTAACCACTCCAGTGTATTCTGATTCACGTACTGCAATCGGTTGGGTCAAAAAGAAAAAAGCAAATACACAGCTGAAGCGAAATGCCAATAATCAACAGCTCTTTGAAATGATTATGCGTGCAGAAAAATGGCTGACGACCAACACCTGGAAAAATCCTCTGCTCAAATGGGAAACAGAAGCATGGGGAGAAAACCCTGCTGACTTTGACAGAAAATAATATTTAATTCCACCTATACTTTCGCAAAACGCATTGGATGATTGATTTCGATATCTCCGCGTTTAATTTTCTCCAGTTTTCTATTGATCATTCTTCTTTTGAGGGGCTTCATCCGATCAATGAAAAGAATTCCTTCTATATGATCGTACTCATGTTGAATGACCCGTGCATTAATTCCTGAATACGTTTCTATGTGCTCATTCCAATCAGTATCAACATACTTAATATGAATGTCAGGATTTCTCTCAATTTCCACATGAATGTCCGGGATACTTAGACATCCCTCCTCATACAACCATGGCTCTCCGGACTCATCCAAAAGCTCTGCATTGATAAAAACTTTTTTTATACCAACAAAGTCTTCGACCTTTTTATTGAGCTGTACTGTATCGATCACAAACAACCGGATATCCTTACCAACTTGCGGAGCTGCGAGTCCAACACCTTTGGCTGAATACATTGTCTCTATCATATCCTCAATCAATCGATCCAGTTCAGGAAAATCTTTTTGAATGGGCAGAGCTTTCTTTCGCAACACAGGTTGTCCATATGCGTAAATTGGTAAGATCATATATGTCCTAGATATTCCTGTAAAATTACAATGGCACTGGTTTTATCGAGGAGTGCCTTATCCTGCCGCTTACTCTTTTTCATTCCGCTCTGCAACATAATTTCTTTTGCACGCATGGAGGAGAACCTTTCATCATGAAACTTGATCTCTACATTAGGGAAAAGCTTTCCAAGATCCACTATGAACTTGTCAAGTTTTTGCTTAAACGTCTTATCTCCCCAACCTCCTTCAACAAATGGATATCCAACTACAAATGAATCTATTTTTTCGCTGAGTGAATACTTCCTGATAAAATCGAGAAGCGTTGAGGTTTCTTTAGTTTCCAGTCCTGTGACGATAATTTGCATCGGATCGGTAACAGCAATCCCTGTCCGCTTTAACCCGTAATCTATGCCCATAATCCTTCCCATTTGTCTGCAAAGATAAATTCCTCTTTCATTCTGACGTTCGAATGATATCCTAATAAAAAAAGAACCCCCTCTACTTGCGCAGAGAGGGGTCCCATCCCAAAAACAGTAATTCTTATTTAAGATGAATCCCTGATGATTAGAGAATCAGCATTTTTTTGGTTGCAGTGTATCCCTGGAACTGAACCTGATAATAAAGCATACCCTGAGCGCTTAACTGCTCTTTGGAAATTTCAACTTTATTAAGGCCTTTTTGTCCCTGGATAGTTTGGTTCAGTAATTGTCTTCCGGCAAGATCAAACACTGTAAAGGAAGCTGCACCACTTTCAGGCAGAACAAAACCAATTTCTGTTCTTCCAGTGAATGGGTTAGGTTCATTTTGCAGCAATTCGAAAGCAGCATCTGTGTCAGCACCACGGAATGTCAGACTGATATCCATGATCTCACTATCAACTGTGTAAGCTTCAGGTTTGGTCGGAGCGGAAGTAATCGAGATTACTTTGCTCAAATTAGAAGCAGTAGCAGATGAAAGTATAAGTGTAAATAATGGTTGTGATCCATCGACCGCAACAGCCGTAGCATTGTTCCAGCTACCTGTCAGTATACGGTTTTGAAGCCAACCAAAATTCTCGTTTGTTACATCAAGTGTTCCGGCAACAACATCTGCCAGTGACAATCCTGCTCCCAATTCGAAGCTGAATTGCATACCTTCAAGTGATTGCGCAGCGCCTGCATATACTGGAACTTCTACTGTCTGACCAACAGAAATCTGTTGTTCATCGATTACAAGTGCCATGATATCTCCGGACCCTCTTGTTACAATGCTATTGGCATTTGCTTTCACTGTATTGTTGACGTCTCCGATCTTGATTCCATAGAAGTTAGCCTGGTTCATACCCGTAGCTAATGGATTCATCTCACGACTTTCAGGCCATACCTGCATCCATGGATTGTATGGATCAGGGAAGACATATGATTTATCAACAAATCTCCAGCTTGTATTATTTGGCAGATCAGTAGTGATACCCAGGATCAGTTTACGAAGTTCGATCAGATCGACAGCCGTAATTGATTTAGAATCATTTGCGTCAGCAGCGATCAACTTGTAAGGAGATTCCAGATTCTTTATTCCTAACAAATGTTTCTGAATATTGACAAGGTCAAGTGTAGATACACCATTCTTGTAGTCATCATCTTTGGCCGGATTCACCACGTAGTGGCCACCAATCGGCATTGCAGGGAAAGTATATGTTCCTGTTTGATTAGTTGTAGTTGGCAGATATGTTGATCCGGCAACCTGAACTTCTACATCAAGGACATTATCTGTAGTTTCAGTGCTTACATTACCAGTGATGGTACCTGTCAGGTTACCGTCATCAGGACAAACATTATTATTATCCTGGATGATGATGAACGTTTCACAATAAGCCTGATCACCATCTTCATCGGTAACATACAATCTGACCGGAACCTGACCCTGGCCTACATGGCTACAGTCAAATGTCCGGCTTTTCACAGTTGGATCTGGTGATAATGATAATGTGAAAGGTAATCCACAAGGATGGTAACTGCTTGCATCAAAGTCCGATGCCCAAATGGTAATCATACCTGTATCTTCAATACCATCACCATCCGTATCCACAGCCATCAAATCAGTAGAAAGACCATATATACATACTGGTACTGGTGCTTTACAAGAACCAATTGTAATAAACTGTTCTTCTACAGTACGGTTTCCGCAACGATCCTCAAAAGAATAGATGATACGGTGTGTTCCGATTGGATAGATTCCTGATGCATCAATTAGAGCACCCAGGCCTGTAATAGGTCCGATGTTAATGCTGCCATCGTTATTAAGGTCAACAGCATACTGCCACTGAAGTAGTTCATCAGGTGTGCAATCATCAGCAGCTCTTTGAATCAATTCAACAAACAAGCCTCCGCAATCGAAATCATTGCATAATTCAATGTCTGGTTGATCAGTTAAGAATACAGGACCAAATTGGTTAACAACCTTAATGATCTGAACATGCTCCCAATAATTGTAGCCTAGCAATAGGCCGCCAAACTGCTCATATAGACACCAGTCAATCACTCTCCATGTACGAAGGATCTTATAGCAAGCTCCATCAACGATGTTGAATACTAAATCTTCATAGTTGATACCAATTAGATCGCATTCATCTTCATTGATGATAGGCCTGTCGTATGGGGGATCCAAATCATCAGGATCAGTACCTAATGAACATTCCACGCCATGATAATCCAAAGGCCAGATAATAGAGTCCTCTACAATTGGGAAGAAGTTGACCACCCAGATACGTTGTGTGCAGGAAGA
>JALYSC010000277.1 GCA_030855005.1 Bacteroidota bacterium
TAGCATTGATACGGATGTGCTGCGAAGCATATTCCACAGCAGCAGTTTGCGTAAGACCTATCACTCCATGTTTTGCAGCTACATATGCCGGTGCCCCTTTTGTCCCCACTTGTCCAAGGATGGAAGCCATGTTGACAATGCTGCCACCACCCGATGCAAGCATTGCAGGTATCTGATATCGCATACCGTAAAACACACCCGACAGATTTATGGAAATAACTTTATTCCAGCCTTCAATCGGATATTCACCTGTCGGACTTAACGGCCCTCCGATGCCTGCGTTGTTGACAGCAATGTGCAATCTACCATATTGCTTGATGGCTGCATCAACTACATTTTTACAATCATCTGGTACAGATGCATCCATGTGGACAAATATAGCCTCACCACCTTTCGCTTTTATTTCAACAACAGTTTCACTGCCACCTTTTTCATCCACATCACAAACTATAGTTTTTGCACCTTCAGCAGCATACAAGATAGCAATTGCTCTGCCGATACCTGAACTGGCACCAGTAATGATGGCGACTTTATTTTCTAATATTTTCATGTTTTATGATTTTTTATATTAAATACTGGCAGTGACACAATGAGAACATCTATACTCCTTTTTTAGGAAAACGATTCTTCAGGAATTTAATGAATTCAAACATCATGAGGCTTCCGAGGATAACGATGAGAATCATCTGCATCGCCTTCCATGGAATGGATTCAGTTTTAAAAACATTTTGAAAAAATGGTACATACACAACGAGGAGCTGAAGGATAATGGTGACTCCAATGGTCAACCAAAGTCTTTTATTTGAAAAGAATTTTGAAGAAAATAAAGTCTGATGCACCATTCGGACAGACAATGCATTACCTAATTGGACAAAGCAAAGCGTAGTAAATACCATTGACTGTTGCATTCTTACCTCATATCCATGTTGGACAGCCCAGAACTGAATAAAAAGTGCTGCCGCAGTCATCACAGATCCCGTGATTAGTATACGCCCTATTAAACCCCCTGCAAACAAATGTTCTTTGGGCGGTATTGGGGGTCGCTTCATTATATCCTTTTCGGCAGGTTCTGCGACCAGTGCTAATCCGGGCAGTCCATCCGTGACCAGATTGATCCAAAGTATATGTGTTGGCAACAATGGAATCGCGAAACCGAGGATAGGAGCAAGGAAGATCGTCATGATTTCAGCCAGATTACACGAGAGCACATAAAGGATAAATTTTTTGATATTCTCATAGATTCTTCTGCCTTCCTTCACGGATTTGATAATCGTAGCAAAATTGTCATCGAGCAGTATCATATCCGCAGCCTCCTTGGAAACATCGGTTCCGGTGATACCCATAGCAATGCCGATATCTGCCTGCTTAAGAGAAGGTGCATCATTCACACCATCACCTGTCATGGCTACAAACTCACCATGATGTTGTAAGGCCTTCACGATACTTAACTTTTGTTCGGGAGAAACACGTGCAAAAACAGGAATATCGATTACCTGCTTATTAAATTCTTCTTCTGACAAATCTTCCAATGAAGCCCCGGTCCGTGCTTCAGGAGCACCCTGATCTATAATCTTTAAACGCTGCGCAATCGCATATGCTGTGAGTGGCTGATCCCCGGTAATCATGACAGTTTTGATACCAGCAGTTTTACATTGTTGAATGGCATCGATTACTTCTTCACGCGGAGGATCTATCATAGCGATGATACCAAGATAATCCAGCTCGCTTTCAAGGCTTTCATTTATTACAGCCGGAATTTCATCAAATTCTTTGCAGGCAAAAAATAAAATCCGCAATCCTTCTGATGCCCATTCCCTGTTTCGCTCAGTCCAGGCAGCAATTTGATCCTTATGTTTGGCAGATAAAACTTCAATGATCTTACCAGGCGCCCCTTTCACAAATAATATCCATTTGTCCTGATTCTGATGTAAAGTACCCATCCGCATGCGATCAGAATTAAAAGGAATTTTTTCAATTAACGGAAATTGCGCAAATACATCATCCTTATTGAGTCCATGCTCGATTGCATACCTGACTAAAGCTGTTTCAGTAGAATCTCCTAATAAGGATCCATCCTCAGCATATCGCACATCATTATTCAACATCATAGCCTGCAACAACAAAGGCTCACGATCTGGTATCGACTCCATTTTTTCAACAGTCATTACATTTTTGGTGAGCGTACCTGTCTTATCACTGCATATATAGGTAACTGAACCCAAGGTCTCTACCGCCGGTAATTTCCTAACCAATGCATTTTGTTTAACCATCCTGCGAGCACCCTGGGCAAGTGCAATTGTCACTACGGCAGGCAAGGCTTCCGGTAAGGCTGCCACAGCCAACGATAATGCAGTAAAAAACATGGTATACGAAGGTTCACCACGCCATAAACCAAAAAGAAAAACAATGACACAAATAACCACCACCACAACTGCCAATTGTCTGCTGAATACGCTGAGTCTTTTTTGAAGTGGTGTTTGTTGATTCTCAACATTCAGAAGACCGGCGATCTTACCGATCTCGGTATTCATTCCTATTGCCGTAACGATAGCTTTACCTGTCCCATTACTGATGATAGTTCCCTTAAACAACATATTGAGCTGATCACCAGGCGAAAGATTATCACCGGATAGGGGTTCTGTTATTTTCTCAACCGATTGACTTTCTCCTGTCAATGCAGATTCATCCACCTTTATCGAACTCGTGGACATTAATCGTGCATCAGCAGGAATGCTGTCACCAGCGTTAAGTATGATGATATCTCCCGGCACTAATTCACTTGCTTCGATTTTTATGGGATTTCCTTCGCGCTGCACTAACGCCTGCTGAGATGTCATTCGCTGAAGCATTCTGACAGATTCCTCAGCATTGTATTCCTGAAAATAACCAATCAAAGCATTTCCAAGGATGATAGACAGGATCACAAATGCATCAGTATTTTCTCCGACAAAAAATGAAATTCCCGCAGCTATCATCAGGATCAAGATCATCACATCCTTAAACTGTGAGAAAAAAATAGCGAACCTGCTTTTACGTTTAGGCTCCTGTAATACATTCTTTCCATGTTGAGTCTGCAGCGCCAGGATTTGACCAGTATGCAATCCCCTCGTGGAGGTCTTTAACTGCTGGACTACAGCTTCCGGGGTAAGCTGATAAAATTGAGCCATACCCGTAATATACTGGAAGTTAAAGTTTCTTCCCCAACTCCCTCCTAATGTTGGAGACATTTCGAATTAAATATTTCTAAATAAAAAATGACTGCATCGAAACAATATTTTCTTTTTTGAAAATACGCTCCGATGCAGTCATAACCACTTTTATTTTATTAATGCAGGACAACTACCCTTTGTAGAAGTTGTTCGCTTGCAGTTTGCGCGTGGATGAAATAGGTGCCTTCCGGTAACCTACTCATATCTATCTGGCTCTTATTTTCACCTTTAGCTACGTCCAGTATTTCACCGGATACTTTTTGACCAATGAGATTTAAGATTGAAACTGTTACAATCTGTTCTTCTGAAGATATAAATTGAATGTTCAATAATCTGTTTGCGGGATTTGGCCATAAGCTAAGAACGTTCTTGGAACCTTCTTTATCTGATGCTAATAACTGTACTTCCGGAGTTATGGTATTTGATACGCTGAATTCACCATCTGTATCCCATGATTGTACAAATGGAACTTCGAAAGAAAAAAGACACGATAGTGTGGTAGTACAAACTGATATACAACCTACTGAATCCGTAACAGTCAGAATAATGGTTACATCCGACCATCCCTGATAGATTGCAATCTCGGGTGTATTCTGGCCCGACTGGATGAAACATTTTTCACCCACAACCTGCCATTCATATGTATAATCGCCAAGACCACCTGTAACCAAACTGCTGATGATGAGGCCATGACTATTACATTCCACAGATTCCGGCAAAATAATAGCGCACTCAAGTAAGGTCTCGGGTATCCAGAAAACCTGTTGTTCAAAAACAGAGACATTGCCACAAAGATCTAATGCATACCACCTCCGGTTAACGAGCCATTCACCTGGGTCCGCTCCGGGTACTATTGTTTCGGTGTAGTTCATCGTGTCCATACCTATGTTGTCCTCCACGATCATAGAAGGTGGCTCTGGTAATGGAGCACAAATAATCATGGTATCAGCAACAAACAATCTAAAATCAGGTGGAGTGTTATCTGTGATGTATATGGTAAAAGTTACAGAATCCACATTATCACAGGCATCTGTAGCGATCCATTTATATTGGGTCGCCAGTGAATAGCCCGAGACTATGCAGTCGAACCAGGTGGAATCCTTAATAAATCTTAAGTCATAATAGCAGTCATCCGAAACGAAAACGCTATTCTCATTCAATTCCCCAACTTTTCTGATCATGTCATTGTCTGAAGTCATCACAAAATTCGAATCATTCTCAATAAATTTACGGATGATCGAATAGGAAGGAATCTGGATCTCAGGGGCTGTATTATCATTCATAATGATTCTCTGGCGTATTTCGTTGACATGACCACATAAGTCAATTGCTGACCAGGTACGAATGATCACTACACCATTTGTGCAAGGCTCATCAACTGTATCCTGTACCATGTTAACCGGTACAACTTGTCCGGCACAGGCATCATACGCGGTAACTATAGGAATATTCAAATCATCACAGATCAACGTATCCACGCCAGTGATAGCTGGACCACCGCCATCTCCTACCTGGATGTTCTGAATAGCAGAAGTAACATTACCACATGCATCTGTCGCCGTAATGTGACGTATGATTATATATTCATTGATGCACTCACCCTGAATTATTTCATCAGTGCTCACCATGCTTACTTCTCCACAGGCATCATATGAGCTGACTTCCGGGATAGCATCTCCACATCCAACAG
>JALYSC010000278.1 GCA_030855005.1 Bacteroidota bacterium
TGCCTTACGCAATGCAGCCTGTTTGGCAGCCATCTGGGCAAATTCCTTGCTCATCTTACCCTGATCCCCTTTCTTCATTTGCTCAGACATCTTTTCCATCTCTCCATTCAATCCTTTCTGGCCTTCCGTAATCTTATCCATGGGTACACGTCCGCTTTTTCCTGCTTTGCTTCCTTTACCACCTGGTTTTTCACACGATTGGCTTCCGGGCTTCATGGAAGCCATTTGTTGCTGCATTTGTTGCATTACCTCACTCAACATTAGTGCCAAATCGTTGAGATAGGTCATGGTGCGCTGCTGGTGATCGCTGGAGACTACTTTGTTTCGCTCCTCCAATTGCTCAAGACTCTTGTTAAGATTGACTTTTATATCGCCTACTTTCTCATGGACGAAACTTTCAATTTGAGTTACACGCTTACTAAGCGCATGCAAAGTGTCTTCCACCACTTTAAAATCATCTTTGATCTTAAATTGCTCCTGCACCAGGGATACATAGCGGGGAGTCGTCACTTCTGTAACACTGAAATCAGTAATGAGGGCTTCCTGATCAAATGATAAAGTCACAAGGTTCTCCAGCAATTGGCGCAACATTGTCATATCCTCTTCCATCTGCTCCATTTCGCCTGCCTGCATTCCATCTTTCATCTTTTGAGCAGCTTCACGCATACGTTGAGCAGCATTCTTCTGAGATTTGAAAGCATTCTTATTTTCTTTCTTCTCGAGTTGCTCTTCACTTTTCTCCATGTCCTGATCTATCTTCTCCATTTCTTCCTGCGCTCCATCCAGATCTTTTGGACGCTCCAATTCCTCATTCTTCTTCTTGAGCTCTTCCATCTCTTTCTTCAACTCCTCAAATTTTTTATTCAGTTCTTCCTGTTCTTTTTTAAGCTCTTCACTTTCCTTCTTCTCACCCTCTGTTTCTTCACTGAGTTTTTCCTGTTCTTCAGCTAACTTCTCGAGCTTCTCAATGGCTTTGTCCATTCCGGCTTCTACTTCCAGTTGTTTAAATAATTCGAGCATGCGATCCAATTCTTTTTCAAGCTCCTGGTCGTTCATCTCGAATTGTTCCATCATGTCGATGGCGCTGTCTTTCTCCATTTCCTTCATGAGCTCTTCCATCTTCTTCATCAAATCCTTCATCTCATCGCTCATAAGTTTTTCAAACAACTCCTGTACTTTCTCCTGTTTCTCTTTCAGCTCTTCAGTAGGCTGGCTGTGTTCTTCTTGGTTTTGAATGTTCTCCTCGAATTTTTCCAGCGCATCCTGCATTTGGTTTTGAAGATTCTCATGACGCTCCATAAGTTTTTCCAATTCCTTTTTATCCTGCCATTCAGCCTTCTTCTCCTGCATGAGTTTTTCGCGCAGACGCTTCATATCATCCTGAATGTCCTGTGTTTCCTTCAGTGATTTTTCAAGATTGAATTTGATGTCCTGGTTATTCTCTTCCTCTTTCTGATCGAATTCTTCAGCAGTTGGTTTACGGAATTGCATGACTGGGGTACGGCTTGATTTGCTGCCGTGAATACCATCATTATCGTGCACTTCAAAATAATATTGAATTTGCTCGCCTGGTTTTAGATCAATCGAGTTGACATCAAAACTATGTGTGTAGGAATATTGAGTTGGATGAGGTACATCCAGTCCCTGTGTTTTTACTTCGATGACACCACCTTTATCATTCAGATGCTCATATTGGAATGTCAGCGTACGGATACCATAATCATCATCTACGTTACCTGCAAAATAGATCAGGTTTGTTTCAAGACTATCAGTAAAGGATTCAACTCGAATGCCTGGAAAACGGTCTGGCACAACACGAATGCTATATTGAATGCTATCCGGCATGCTCAGCAGACTGTTGTTCAGGAAGAGAGTGTATCGTCCGTCTTTTAATGCTCTTGATTTAAGGATGAATCTATCCTCGCTTCTGCGTTCAGCTTCAAAACGAGTTGTTTGTCCCTCGAATAATGCATCCAATGCTTCAGTATGAGCAGCCTGGATATCCCATGTGAGGTTGGTTCCTTCCGGTACGATCAGGTCACCGATATTATTCAGCTCTTCATCCCGACGTCCGGTGTAAGCTGGATAATCAAGACCAATATCAAAAGAAAGAATGCCGGGTTTGCGAATTACCTCCAGTTTCATTTCTGCTGAAGAAACCGGGCCTGCATAAATGCGGAAAGGAGTATCATCCTGCACGTTTTTGAAATTGTAGGAAAATGCAGAAGGTCCGTCACTTCTCAATCGGTAAGAATAATTATCAATCTCAATAAAAACTTCTGCAGGCACCATCGAACCATCCGTAGTTACTTCCAGTGTATAATCTTCATACTGGAGGACGGAAAGAGATTCATTTTTCTTTAGGACAAAATGAAATGGTGCTTCGCGCTCATAGATTTTATTTGTGTGGATCAACCGGTCAGTACTTTCCCGAATAATGCTGGGAGCACCAATCAACAGTGCCAACAGAATTAAAGCAGGAGGTAGCGCGTAACGGAGATATCTTTTATTCTGACCAAGATTGATAGCAGTTTTGAAAGGAACGAGTTCAATCTCTTTTGTTTTCTGCTCGATACCGGCGAAAAGTAATTCTGCATTTGCACCGGAGTTGTCAGCCTGTTGTTTTAGCTGAAGAATATTGAGGAGCTTATCCTGAATATGACTGAAATGATTGCCAATAATCGCGGCCGCATGTTGGTGTGAGATGACATGTCCCAGACGATAGAATTGAGCGATTGGCCATGCGACCAATGCTGCCAGGGAAGCAAGAGAAATCCCAATAAAAGAGAATAGCAGAAGTTTCCTTGTTGCTGTTCCAAAATAGAACTGATGTTCAAGCAAAGTATAGACCAGGAAGACGGCCAGAATGCCGCCAACCGTGATCAGACTTCCCCGAATCAGTTTATTGAGATAAAATCGTCTTGTGAAAGCATCCAGTTTTTGGATGAGGATTTGATAATTGCCAGATTGCACCATGCTGTGTTGTCAAGAAGAATTACGAAAAACAGTCCAAGTCGATAATAAATTCACGGCTGGTCCGCCCCGTTTTATAGACAAAGAGGCAAGTTAGGGGTAAATGTCACTACTTGTCAATAGAAGCCGGACCGGATAACTATGTAAACGCTATAGGAGCGAATTAAGTATGCTTAAAATGCTAAAGATCAGCTGATTACCAGAAGACAATCGTAGTTATTTTTAAGGTCAGGATTGTTAAAGGCATATAATTCTGTAAGTCCGTGTCGCAACATGCTTCTTATTCCTTTGTTCGGATATCTTTGCTCATCAAGACTCACCCATGACGACCGACCAGATTACCTATCTAGTTTTTGGAATTATCGTGCTCGCCGCCCTTGTATTTGACCTTGGCCTGCTCAGCAAAAAGAATACAAAAGTCACGATCCGAAGCGCCCTTTACCAGACCTTTTTCTGGGTGGGTTTAGCTATTGGATTTTTCATCTTTATGTGGATTGAATATGGTCAGACAACCGGACTTGAATATCTGAGTGCGTATCTGATGGAGTGGAGTCTGAGTATTGATAATATTTTCGTTTTTATCCTCATTTTTTCTGCCTTTTCCGTCCAGGAAAAAAACTACGGACGCGTTTTGCTCCTGGGTATATTAATGGCAATCATCTTCAGAGTCATTTTCATTACCGTTGGGGTTGCACTGGTGGATAAATTCCATTGGATTTTATACTTGTTTGGCGGCTTCCTGGTTTACACCGGATACAAGATGTTTACTTCCAATGATGATGAAGAATTTGACCCTCATAAATCAAGTGTATATAAATGGATCAATAAGCTTCTTCCTTTAGTACCGCATGATGGTGATGGGAAATTTTATTTTATTGAAAATGGAAAACGTGTCTATACTACACTTTTCGTCGTTGTGTTGATGCTGGCTTCTATAGACCTTGTATTTGCACTAGATTCAATTCCTGCTGTAATGGGAATTTCAAGAGATAAGCTTGTAATTTATACTTCTAATATTTTTGCCTTATTAGGACTACGATCCCTGTTTTTTCTACTTAGAGGAGCTGTATCCAAATTTGATTATTTGCAACAGGGAATCTCTGTCGTGTTGATTTTTATTGGATTAAAAATGTTGGGAGAACACTGGATCAGTCAATACATTGAAAAAACGACACAGGTGTTTATTTCTCTCGGTGTTATTCTGCTTTGCATCACTGCTTCCATTTTTTACTCCATTTTTATAAATAAGAAAGGTGTGCCGGCAGAGTATGACGACGATAGCAATTAATCAGTTAAAAGATAAAAGATAAAAGATAGAAGATAAAAGATAAAAGTGATCTGTTATGCTATCGATTTTGAGGGGCTCAAACTAGTGTTCTTAGTGTCTTCCTTTGTGAGCCTTGTGAAAAATAAAACTGATTTGTTGGTAAAATTCTGTTGCTTTAATCACTTATAAAGCACATCAATTCAAGATATTCTTACTGCATTATTTTACTTGATTTCTTCCGAATCATAGATCACTACTTTGGTCCACAGGTGCTTTGATTCCTGTAAAAAAGTAAGGTGAGCTTCTTCTACCTGATAGGCATCCTGGTCTGCAGCATTTGCAAAACTCATCACTGCTACATACGTATAACTTCGATCTATTACGGGCCTGTCGGTGGCAGCGGGCACTCCAATGTGATATGTTTCCACATACTTTGAATTGGTCATAAGTTTTTTTAATGATGCTTCAAAAAAGCCTCTGTCAGAAGCACTTTCAGGGTTTTGTAGCCAGAAATATACATTATGAAAAATAGTGCCCATGATCTATTTTTTTAAATGATTTCGAATGAATCTATAAATATTTCTTAATAATCGGTTCGAGTTCTTTTGCCATTTGGGCATGGTCATTAATGC
>JALYSC010000279.1 GCA_030855005.1 Bacteroidota bacterium
CCGGTGAAGTCGCGATATCGGGTTACTTCAATCCGCAGGATCAGCAGGATGCCGGATTTAAACAGGAGGGTTGGATTGAGTACTAAGAGACCATTCATTTCTACCAGATACTGGAAGCATTACAGATCCAATTACAAAACAGCATATAATTATACGCTTTGGCTTTAAAGATCAGGTCCGCAAAGATGTGAATCTGGTCTCTGTCCAAAGTATATAATAACGAATCCTCAAAATCTCCAATTATCTGTAACGATGCAAACCCAAGTGCAATCAACCCATAACCCATAAATCGTTTTGAAAATGGAACAGAAAATAAATAAGGTAAGGTGTTGCACGAAGTTAGTTCCTCTTGACGTTGATGTTGCATTATTTAATTATCATTCTTGTATATGCACAGAGCAAGGTAGATAGATCACTATCTGGGGAAATTGGTTAATTTTCAAGTCGTTAGAAGAACAGGCAGGTAGCTTGAGCATCATTGTCATATAAGCCCCGAGTGATGAATGAGAAAATAGACATCCAAAAAGTCATGATGGCATACCTGCACGCTATACGGCCTGCCATGGATGCCCAGAAGGTAAACGTTAACTTATCTCAGTCCGATAAAAATTACTATTGCTCCATTCCATTGGATGAAGTACTCGGTCCGGTCTTTTATCTCCTTCTCAAATTAGTCTATATTCTACCACCTGACAGGGAGATTAATGTCCGCATAAGTGAGCGAACAGATCCTTCATCTACGCAAAAGTACCTGGTGATTGACATACTGACCTATTGGCTGACGATCAATCCGAATCTTATTTTCCGTCCTGAAAACAACAGATTTAAAATCGAACAGGATGAGCATCGCAATACCCGTATCTATATTGAATGGACCATCCAAACGGAAACGGTATATCAACATGATACTATTAACCAAATGGTCAATGAACCACTGGACAAAGTGGGTGGTTTCGAAACCTCAGCTGCTGATAGTGCGAACGTACTTAGCAATATTCCTTTCTTCAATAAATATGTTGGCTTGTATGAAGGATATGGTAAGAGTACGTACCTCAAAGAGAAGATCAACGGATTCAAGTCCAGCAAAGAATCGCTTTTTATGATCGAATTGGTCAAAGCCATTACCACCCAAATGGCAGACCCTGTTTTTGATTCTGAAGCGCTTGGCCGTATGATCGGACTGAGCAAGTCCCAGTTGTATAGAAAGATTAAGGAACTGACCGGTTATTCAACCGCTCTTTATATCCGGCATATTCGTCTGGTCAATGCCGCTGAATTGCTTAAATCGACTGAACGCTCCGTGGGGGAAATAGCTGATGCCGTAGGGTTCAAGGATTTGAGTTATTTCTTTCCTCATTTATGGATGAATTTAAATCCAGTCCAACTGATTGTCGAAAAACTGCAAAAACGAAATAATAGCTATAGTAATACGCAAAATGGCACAATAATTAAAAATCCTGAAGAACTGGTTTAAACATTATTGCATATTTAGATAATAGCTTTGGATCACCAAGCAGGATCGTCCAATCATGACAAACCGAGAAAAGGAAGAGCATAACAAGAAGTTCATCATGAAGTACTTCACCATTAATACTAGTGAAGTCACTGAAGAGGATATTCGGAAATTCACGAATAATGAAGTGTATATCCAATCTATCCTGACTGTCCGAAGGTCCTTTCCTGACTATACGATCATGATGGAAGATATTACTGCAGAGGATGATTTTGTCATTACTCATAGTGTCGCTCGCGGGACGCATTCTGCAGAATTTTATGGTATCCCGGCGACTTTCAAAACAGTAGAGTTTCAGATAATTATAAAGTATCAGATTGTGAATGATATTATTGTCAATGCCTGGCCAATGTATGATAGCCTCATACTGATGGAGCAGCTGGGCGTACTGAACGAGCCGATTAAAGGAGCGTAAAATATGTTTTAGAACAGCTTGCAGAACAAAAGCACAAGGAATATAATCTGAATATGGAAAACCGCGACAAAGAAGAACATTATAAAAAATTTATCCTGCAGTATGCAATGATTCATCACAAGGGGGTGACGAAGGAGGATATACTTCGGTTTACAGACAATGAGCTCTATGTCTCTTCTGTTATGGCTTTCCGTAAGGCGTTTCCGGATTATATGATCATGGTTGAAGACATTACATCTGAAGGCGATTTTGTCATTATGCATGGCGTATTGCGTGGTACGCATAAAGATGATTTTCATGGGATTCCTGCAACATATCGTAAAATGGAGTTGCCGATGATCACGAAGTTCCATATTGTTAATGATAAAATCATCAATGCCTGGCCGATGATTGATACACTGCTTCTGATGGAACAATTGGGTGCAATAAACCGACCTGCCTGACATGAAATCTATCACATCTGCGCATAAGATTATCATAGTCGGCCGCACAGGGATGCTGAGCTTAGCATTGACAAAAAGGTTTGTTTTCATAGGGCACCAGGTCGCCTTGATAAGCTACAGGGCCTCAGAAGGTGGTCATGAAGAAAAATTGAAATTGACCAGGTTACCGGTTGTCCTCGCTGAAGTGATGGCTGCTGTGATCGGTTCGTTTCATCCCGGAATCAAGAGATTAATTAAAGTAGCAGTGGATTCGGAAGCGAGGTATGAGCCTTTCAATGTGCGTCCATTGCTGCAAAAAATACCTATTCAGATCAAACGAATAATTGATTTTATTCGGAACGGATAAAACAGAACCGAAAGAAATCTGAATCCTTTTTAAAGCATTTCTCTTCAACGGGTATTGCAGCCCCTGACGGAGCTTTGCTTTCACTTGTTAGAATTTTTGAAATGACTGCACATGCACTTGTGCGGATAAAAATTGTATTGCCTAACCTTAAATTATGTAAACATGAAAAAGTCATTTTATTTTTTTGCTTGCTGCTTGATCATTGTAAGTATGACATTCATCAGTTGTTCAGACAATGATGAATTTACCATTGAAAATAAAGCCGTTTCCGGAGACCTTGTCTTCATCAGAACCGCTTTTATTCCGCTGTCATTTGATTCCACTGGAATGATCCCATTGTCCGCACAGATATCCATGGAAGGGGACGGGACAGTTAGCGATATAGGAGATGTCCATTTTGAGACTACGTTCAAGATTGATCTTATCCTTGGTATGGGATACGACTTTTTGACCACGTATACAGGATCATCTCTCGGAGATTCATTTTCCTCTACAGGTACTTCGCAAGCGCAGCCCAACGGTTCCTTTCTCGTGGTGGATGAGTTTAGTGCTGGTACAGGAAAATTTTCAAAAATCTCCGGAGAAGGGTTCACCACCGTTTGGCTCAACCAGGCCCAGGATGAAGGAACGGCGACGATGGAATGGACAGTGACTTACTAAGAAGATCCAAGCCAAATTTATTACGGCATTCAAAAGCTATAGCAATGAAATATAGCCATGCCATGTTTTCCAAAAAGCAAACCAATTTATTAACCCAAAATCTTTTAACCAATGAAAAAAAATTCAATCCACCTTTCGTGGCCATTCTTTTTATGGCACTACTCTTTGTGGCACCAGGATGCGATACTGATTTTGCCCAGGAGCCGCTAACCCCCTCAGATGTGAATTCTAATGACGGGCTCTCAAGGGCCAATCATCCTGTCAGAAGAGCTTACCGTGACAATTTTGATACCTGGTACAACTTTGTTCCTGATTTCGCCGGTGGTTGGAATCCTATGAATCCTGCCCCATTTCCGGCCTGGTATCCTGGAGGTGGAGATGGCAACGCGACACATCTGGGAAATGCCAAAACATTTTTTAATCAATATGTCACTTTCATTTTTCCCAATGTGGTTTCTCTTCATGCGCCGGTGACAATGTTATTTGCGGCAGAACTTGCTGCTGCAGGGTATACGGGTATCCCGGATGAAGTGGGATCGATTGTCTATGACAATAAAGGGAATTCCATTTGGTTTCACGAAAACGGAATAACCTCCGTTCCTGTAAGTCCCACGAGGGTAGAGTTTTCCGGAAGTAGTTTAATTATTGGTGGCACAGGGAAATTTGAAGGAGCCACCGGTGAAGTCGCGATATCGGGTTACTTCAATCCGCAGGATCAGCAGGATGCCGGATATGGACAGGAGGGATGGATTGAATATTAATCGTATCGAAAGTCTAATTGGTTTTAAATAGAATTTAACTCTGTCACCACATTTGTCTAACCCCATAGATGCATCAATCCTCACGTTTACCAATCAGCCTGAGCGTGGATTGATGTTGTAGTATGAATTAATAACCCCGACCAATTAGGACCATTAACAGGGAGAAGAAACACGATCATTCTAATCGAAGGTTGCGAAGTAATTCTCCCTGTTATTCTATATCCCTAAATAGCTGATGTTCAATCTCGAATTTGAAATTTTATTTACCTAAATCAATTTAAAGTATTATGAAAATCATCACATCAATCTTAAGTATTATGTTCATTTATCAAGCAGGTCTTGCACATGAGCGCATACCCATAAATAAAGTGAATTGGGTTACCGATTTTACCTTACCTGGTTCAATGTCTAACTGGGTTGCACCTGATGCAGACCTTAATGATCCTGGTTCCTCTGACGATATTAATGAAGATAATATCTGTCCACCGGATATTACGACAGGGCTTATAGCCTATTATCCGTTTACTGGAAATGCAGAAGATAATGCGGGTACATTAGACGGTACACCCACTAATGGAGCCAGCTTGACCGAAGGCCGATCATGTGAATCAAATACCGCCTATTCCTTTGACGGATCAGATGATTTTATTAATTTCTCAGGACCTGCCATAACACAGACCGATAATTTCACAATGTCAGCATGGGTGAATCCAGCTACTCTTACGCAGGAT
>JALYSC010000280.1 GCA_030855005.1 Bacteroidota bacterium
GTTCTATCCTGCATGTTATAGACGAAGGATGCTGCAGGTGTAACATTCCATTTTAAATTCTGATTCTTATCCGCACGAACCACGAGATTCGCGATCAGCTTTTGATCTATAAACTTTTTCTTCCAGCCTGCATAGATCCCAACCTCTGAATTCCGGATACGCGTTCCGGATGTATCACTGAATATGGTGCCACGAGAAACAGGCAGATACTTTCTGTAATTACCACCCATGCGTAATTCTCCCATACGGATTGCGTCAATTGTGTATTCTCCTGCAATTTGATATAGGGAAGAATGATCATAAAATTGGGTCCCACCATTAGATGTATTGAGCCGGGTGGTGATAGCTGCAAAAGCAGAATCAAATCTGAATGTCCCCGGTACATAAAATTGATTGTAACTGGCAGGCTCGCGGATATTGACTGAATCAGCAAAATGAGCTGCCATCTCATGCCATCTACTCAACTCAGATGAATGATTAGCTAACCAGAGTAATGTAGAATCCGGATCCAGACAACCATCATAAGGATAACCTGCTAGTCTAAGGGAATCATCAATATCTCCATAATCATCCCAGAAATCCGTATACCCTTTACTCCACGCACGATCACCTTTGCTAAGTTCCTGCAAACGTAATGCAGTGAAATAAGGATCATATGATTTCCCTGCATCTGTCAATGTGTGATATGCCCGCAGAAAAAATTTATCAGGCTTGCTGAACTCAATTTTACTTTGAGCAAATTGAATTCCTTTCAGACTAAACCGGTTATCACCCTGGTACACAGTTGTCCCTGCACCATAGTTTCCGGACAGGATAATGGAGGGTGACTCAATTCCTTTCGAGGGTTGTGTACGAAGGTGTACGGAGATTCCCGCTTTATAGTTTTCTGTATTATAATCAACTAGGTCAACTTCTTTATAACCTGTTCGATAAAATGTTCGCAAGCCGGGATTAAGACAAAGATCAAAATGCCGATGTGAGGTATCCCTAAAATCATTTCGCAAAAAATATTCATCGCCATAAATATTTACTGCATCGTACCTACCAGGATTGCCTATTGTATCACGACTGTCAGTGACTGGCGTATAATTTTCAGCACGCCAGTCATTTGCACGCAAGGCAAACGCATTTAATTTATATGCTAGAAAATCCTGACCTTTTTTATTTTGAAAAACATCTGCGTATCGAACTGCCACTTCCTGATAGTTCCGTTCACCTGCCTTTGCGTACGCTGATAAACCTGTGTGAATAAATGGATTCTTTGACTTCAGATGAATAACACCATTGAAAGCAGAAGGACCATAATAGGCGCCGGCAGCGCCGGCAATAATCTCAATACTCAATACATCAAGATCGGAGGCTCCCAGGAAATTACCAAGTGAAAAATTCAAACCGGGTGCCTGGTTATCTACCCCATCTATTAATTGAAGGGATCTTACCGGGCTAGCCGATGTAAATCCACGGGTATTAATTACTTTAAAACCAAAGGAGGGGGAAGGACTATCGACCTCGGGCAATACACCTGCTGCCGCATAAAAATTAGGGGAAGGGGAATCCCGAAACTTTGGTAGGTCTATGACATCTCTTGATATTCCAGATTCTTTTTCGGCTATAGATTTTCCGTTTTCGTAGATAACAATACCATCTAAGTTCACAGTAGATCTTTTCAGCGAAACACGCAGGAATTTAGCATCATCATTTATTTCAAGGATAAAAGTATCATAGCTGAAATAAGTAATTTCAAGCGACCATGGGAAAGGCAAATCAGACTTTAATCTGAACTGTCCATCCAGATCTGTGGTAGTTCCCTGGTCCGTCCCGGATATTTTAATTTCAGCATGAATGATCGGCGCTCCGTCTTCCGCATCGATAATTTTACCTTCCACAACGTGCTGTCCTGACAATGAACTTATCGTGAGGTAGATCAGGGAAACATGAAAGAGCAGAAATATTAGTAATTTTTTCATCATTCGTTTCGGGAGCGAATTCATTTCACATCACTACAAATGACGGGGATTGGCAGCCTGAAGGTTATCGTGATTTATCAGTATTCTGAACGAAATCAGAAATCAATTTTATAATAAAACAACGGTAGAAACCCGAGTTGATATTCTTCACGTATGGGCTCGCCATCCGGACTGTCCGGTGAATACGTTAGGGTAAGAATATTCCTTGTATTGAGCAGGTTGACCAGGTCGAGACCAAACTCGTGTGTTACCCGATCAGCATTGATCCGATAATTGAATTTGATATCTGTCCGAAAGTAAGGCCTGAATTGTTGTGTATTAACGGTTGCATCTGCATACACGATCTCTAGTTCGGATGCTGAAGCTACTCTATCCACCGGTCCATACCATCGTCCTCCCGCATAGGTTATTTTTGTTCCGAGGCTAAATACATTTTCTTTTTTCGTTACAAATTCTTTTGTAAAAAGTGAATTGAAAGCATACCGGCCATTAAATGTGGTATTTCTCCAGATGTCATCACTCCCTTTGTATTTTGAAGAATACACAGAACCTGTAAAGAGAAAAGCATATTGATGACTAAATGATTTTTCAAGTGTAAGTTCGACTCCGAAGTTCCTGCCCACACCTTCATTGATAAGTTCCTGCGGCAACACACGTTCAAAACCACTGCCCGCATTAATTAAGGAAAAAGAGGAGGCCTGTATTTCTACAGGAATATCATATAGGTGTTGATAATACACTTCTACTTTTACCCTGACATCATTGGAGATTATGGTGTTGTACCCTAGCACTGTATGAAAACTTTTTGTCAACCCCATGTCAAGATTATATTCATCTGCCGGATCCAGCCCAGCAGGTCGGTAGTAATATTCATACAAAGACTGTATCTGCGAATGAAGCCCTGCACCAAACGTAATGTGTTGAATAGTTGAAAGTTGATAAACCAAACCAACCCTGGGCTCAACAGGTGAAAAACTATTTTTATTTCCCGAATAATATAGTGAAGTTATTCCTGCGGTTAGAGCAATCTTTGGAGTGACCTGTTTACGCCAATGTATATACGGCTGCAATAAAATATTGTCGTCAGTTGCATTCCACCGCTGCTTCCATGGTGCCAATGAATTTCCGTTATCCATGACCTGGATCGTCCGCACACTATCGATATACGCGAGGCTCAACAGATCAGCTATCACTCCGGCCCGGATTGATCCTTGTTTCAACTTCAGATTGACCAGCGCGTGAAGCGAATATTTATTTTCCATGAATGTATAATTCAGGATGGGTGGTAATGGATCCACTACATAATCGCCCTGCATATCTGTATGCCGGAAAATATAATTATGATCCGAATCAACATTCGCATGTGATGCGGAAATAACTGTTTTAAAAAACCCAACAGACTTTATGGGTGTCGTAAAGGATGTTCCTATGATGCCCAGTTGCGATGCGAAATTCTGATCCCTGTCATTCTGCCCATATATCAGTGTCGATTCATCAGGACGTTTCTGATCACTGATTCGGAATTGTATATCGCTGATACCACCGATTCCAAATACAGAAAATACACTTCCCTTTCTGCCCGGAAGATGTAAACGAAAAGCTCCATCCTGGTAAGCGGGAACAGCATCCGTACCTATTTCAATACCGAGGAACTGAAATAATTTCAATGTTGAATATCTGTACATCGCCAGGTATGATGCCTGGCTTTTTTTAGATAAAGGTCCTTCAGCCAATAATTCAGTCCCCAGGAATCCCACCTGACCACTGAACTCATGCTGTTGTGAATTCCCATTGCGCATTTCCAAATCAAATACGCCTGAAATACCATTTCCAAATTCCGCGGGAAATGCACCCGTATAAAAATCAGAATTGGCTAAAAATTTATTGTTCAAAATTGTGACGGGTCCGCCACCTGTACCGGGAATGGCAAAATGATTTGGATTTGGAATATTAATTCCTTCGAGTCTCCAGATCACTCCCTGCGGTGTATTGCCACGGATGATGATGTCATTTCTCGAATCATCTGCCCCCTGAACACCTGCAAAATTTGCAGCCATGCGCGGAGGATCTCCCCTGCTACCGGCATACCTGTTTGTTTCTTCCACTGAAAATTCACGACCGCTTACGACCCCCATTTCGTTTTGAACCTCCCCACTCTTCCTTGAAGTCACTACAACCTGGCCCAATTCCATAATCTCAGGGTCCATCTCGATATTGAAGTTGACCTGCTTTCCTGCAGTGAAAATGATGTTGGCATTGGAAATACTTTTATATCCTACATATGATACCCTTACCAATTGCCTTCCCAAAGGAATATTATCGATTGTATATATCCCATATTCATCCGTAGCACTTCCCAGAGTGTTATTGGAATCGATGATGACTTCTATGATCGCACCCATTAGGGGAAGGCTTGTATCTTTTTCTTTTACAATGCCATAGATACGTTGACCAGACTGCCCTGTGATCATCTGCACAGTGAGCGGCACCAGGAGGCATAAAAGGGAAAGTTTATTTTTCATCCTATTTGTTCTAAGATACTTTTTAAATCCACCCTTCTTCTTTTGACTTCCGCAATAAAGCGGCAGTATTTGGAAGCTCCCATTTGCGCAGCATATTCTGACGATGCGTATCCACGGTGGCTTTTGAAATAAATAATTGATGTGCAATTTCTTTACTGCTTAGTCCTTCATCAAGGCATCTTACTATCTCCTGTTCTCTTGGAGTGCATTCATTTGTCTTTGGGAGGATGCGTCGAAGGCGACGATAAACTTCATGGTACATGTGACTTTTATCGGGTGAGAATGTCACATCATAATTGTTAGGTCGAATCGAGTTGACCATCACGGATACATCATGAAAACACATCACACCATAAGT
>JALYSC010000281.1:0-3319 GCA_030855005.1 Bacteroidota bacterium
GGCATGTAAAACGTTCTGAAGACATTCCGGATAACAGTTTTTGGCATCGGACCAAGTGGCGGTATAGAACGTAGATGGATTTCCGAGCAATTCAATTGAAACAAACTGTCCCTGTTTTGTGAAACGGTAATTTCTTACAGTGGTCGGGTTAATTGCGTTATACAATTGTGTAGGCAAAGCGAGCGTTGCAAAACATTCTCCGGCTTCAGTGAAAGTGATGATACCGGCACTATAGGTAATGCTTGCTGAACGACTTGCATCTGTTGCACAATCGGTGAAAGTTACGGATGTGGTACTTGCGTTTATGTTTGCAAGGTTTGCGTTAAATACATCAAACAGTGGAAAATTTCTATCGGTTACCGGATTGGAAAGCGAAACAATACTTCCGTCACCAGTTGAAATCTGATTGGTACGCGCGGAGCGGGCCACACGGATACTTACAACCGGGGTTAATGATGGAAGAGGGGCACCATTCTCATCGATAAGTTTGATATAACCACTTCCAACCAGACTAACCCAACAGTTGAGATGAACTGAATTTGACAATTCAACATCAATCATATCCCCGAGGTTAAAATGTGCGGAACTGATGCCTGAAGGAAGAACATATTCATTATTACTATTGATCGTAGTAGCGGAAATAACAGTTAATCCGTAATTCTTATAAGCAGGCCCCATTCCATCATACGCCCAGTGTGCAGCATAACCATACGAATAGACATTATCGTTAAACTCCGCGGGATCTCCCGCCGGATAATCTTTATGATGGTCGTTAGAGATGGAGGTAAGCACAGGTTGACCGGAATAGCCGTCGAACATGAGGTTGTTGGAATAAGCAGTTGCTCCATTCTTTGAAGATTGAACCTGCACGAGTATTCCTTTTTGCTGAACAACTTTCATGGCAACAATTGACCTGAACATCATTTCACTGTAATCAACCATAGGATACGGAAATGGTAAAATGGCAGGAGGACACATTTCAATATTGTATTGAATTCCCACATCAAGTGTAAATCCGGAATGCTGCATCATGTCCATAAAGAATTCAGATGACTGCCCCATAGACTTATATTGACAGCTACCTTCCTGATCCATCACATTGACAAGATTCAGTAAATGATTTTCACCATATGGATTGTAGGCTGCTGTAGTCTGATATTTATAAAACACTTTCGTTTCATATTCAGAATCGAACATGGCATTTTCAGGATTCAATTGGTAAGCATACGTAGAAACTGATTTGAGTTTTCCGTTCATGTCATTCAGGTGAACAGTGTATCCCTGCGAATAGCCATGATTATCATATCCGAAACTTCCGACAAACGGAATATGAATGTTCGGAGAATAATGGCAATCGTCAATTGCAGTATTATCCACCCTCACAGGGAAATCTCTGGAGGTATAATATTCCATTGCTGTAATTCCTGGGGAAGTTGTTTTGTTTACTTCAGTACCGTTGACCTCGTGTTTTTTATTTTTAATAATTACCCTGCTATACCCAACTACAGGGGCAGGGTAATACGATTCACCGATTGGTAGTGTGAGGTACAAATCTTTTGAATTGTGTAAAAAAGTTCTGGAACTGCTGAAATGATCGGTTGGCAGTTTCAATGGATTTTCTTCGCCACCAATGAGAGGTTCGTAAGATGCGACACCAGAACTCCAGCCGTCAAGCGTGGTGTAAATATATTCAACGCCGTATTCATCATACGTACCTTCTGCTTGTTCATTTACTCCTGTACGTTGAATTTCATCACTGGTAATTTTATTCCAGTTGTCGGAAACCAGAATTGATTTTACACGATGTCCACCGCCTGATTTTGCATGGTCAGGTGTGTTCAGCCGGATGAAAGAAGGGTGATAAGTATCGGGTTCATAATTGCTGGCATAACTCAGTTGATGGCAAGATGAATAATAGCCCAGTACAAACTGAACGACATTTCTGAAATAGGATACTCCGATACTGCTGAGTTGTGCTCCGATATTTTCAAGTGGATCTGCCTCTGCATTTATCGGCATGGATTGATAAAGCAGATCGGGACGTTGTGTTTTCATATACTCCCAGGCAGCTTTACTGAATGGGTGAGTCCAACCGGAAAGAAAATCTGTTTGTTTTACATTAACGTGTTTTATTTTAAAATAAGCTCTGGAGTAAATTCCGGCATTCACTGAGGTCTGATCAAAATCCCAGGAATTATCTTCAATTTCACAAAACCCATCTACGTAATCATTTCCTTCATGCCAGTATCCGAACTCATCCTGATACTTTTTCAGGTGCATGAACGTTTTGAAATACATTTTATCGATGAGCTTACCATTTACATCCTTAAAATATTTGGCAAGGTCGGTAGTCGAATTTGTTGGTGCTGCAAGATTAAAATAGATTCGATCAAATAAATCAGTTGCCCCCAATCGATTATCGTACAATCTCTTTTCACCTGCAGAATTATTATCGTCATTACCGGTCCGATCAATCGTACACATCTGTGTTGCAAATTGATCCTGCACATAAGCATAATCATCCGCTTCATAATTCACTGAAATAATTCCTCCTGATGGAAGTGTAACCTGGTAAAGATTCCAGGCCGCCATATATTTATCCTGATTTGCATTGTTGGACTGATCAACATAGGGATTGTCGGTATTCATGGGGATGTTTTGTAATGGTAATCGGCCGGGTTTGTAATAGCCCCAACGATCCATTTGCAATAAATTATAATTAGGATTGTAATCCGTTTGATCTTCTCTATAATAAAAGGAATAAGGTGTTAATTTTCCTTTATTATTATTCTGATAGGTGAACCAGAGTTTTTTAAGTGTGAGTTTTCCTTCGGCAGTGGGATTGCCCGGTGTATTGAGAGCATTATTCGGCACTCCTTTACAAAGCGAATAATCATATACAAATTCAACAGTCTTGATTGGATTATTCCGATCTGCTTTTGAATACAAAACAATTTTGTCGAGTTTTTGTTGATAAGCGCCGAGGTTTCCCGATGGGTATTCGAAATCAATTCCACGACCATCCTGTCTTTGGCTGAGATAAAATTCCGCAATATGTGTTTTTGTTTCAACGGAATTGAGGTACCATATCTCCTTTTCACCGTATACATAACTTGCCTTATCATCCTGCGCATCGGAATTATATCCGGGAATATAATTTGCATCAATAAACGGGCTTCTCCATTTGTAAGTGCTGCTTGTTTTGGTATAATTGAATTTTGTGTAGTAGCCTAAATCATCCTGAGTCGGACCATCTCCTGTTACATCTATATAGTCGGGTGAATAAACTGCTGTCAACAAATACGAATAAGCATAAGGT
>JALYSC010000281.1:3329-4810 GCA_030855005.1 Bacteroidota bacterium
GTGGTAATTCGGTCGAACTGTAATAATGATCTCTTCCATCTGTATTATCAGTTGAAGCCTGTGTGGATGTATAGGCGACAGAATTGTAAGTCTGATTTTGCTGTGGAACTGCAAATACAACTTCTTTTTGTTTAGTGTTATAAACTGGAATGGAATAGGTGTACCGCATACCATCTGCACCGAGTACACTGTATTCGCCTATTTGTGATCCATTTGCTCCAGAAACTCCGTAACTAATAGGAGTAGCAAGTGTTGCTCCTCTACCGGGAAATATATTTCCCCCACCTACCGCATAATTCTGGGGTTGAACATTACTGTAATTTAATTGATTGAGTGTTCGGTATTCAATATTTGTTGCTCTTCTGTCGCGTTCGCTTCGGGTATTTCTGCTGATGTAAGTTAATCCGTCAGAGTACCGTTTGTTTTTGACTTTCGGCTTAAAAGAGAACAACGCGCCTTCCGGTGCCCATGCCATATTTATACTGAAGCGTTCTGCATTTTCTCCGCTGTATCGATCGTTTTCGCTGTTTGTTCCGAGTACTTCACTGGAAGATTTAAAATAGAAAGGCTCATAAATTCCTTCATTCGTAGTATTCATTTTTTGGAATTCATAATCTGTAGAAATCTGATCCCAGTCATTATCGTTATTCCATTTGCCGGAATAAGATCTTGAAAATCCGGCTTGAATATTTAATCCAAAATGTCCAGCGGGACTTACTTCACCACCAACCGTAACCTGAACATTCTCACTCGAAGATCGGGGATCATATAACACACCAATATCCGACCGATACGGTCTGAAATCCATTCCTATTCCCTGACCGGTAGCCATAAAAATATCATTGGTAAAAACCGGAACGGGTAGGTAAGGTGCATCTTTTGTAATGGGAACTTCATTCTCGCGATTAAAATCCATTAGCATCGGATCAGGATCGGAATTTATTCGCTTATCAGTGTACATATAACCATATCCAGGCATTTCAATGGACTTGTCTTTTACATCATTCCAAGAACCATAAAGTCTTATTTTATTGTCTACATAAGAACCGCACGCTGCAATACCCCATTTGTTGTAAAAATTGAAGGACATTCCAAAAGTTGGTGTTGTAATACCAGGTACGTATGAGTTGCTGCAGAAGGAAATGCCTGCAGAAGTTGCATGCTGTTTTCCACGACTTAATCCTAATTTGTAAAGTCCGTCTCTTGTGTTATAGACAGCTTCAATTTTAAAATTCTTCAGAAATCCAAACAATCTCCCGGATAAAGCAATGGAAGGAGTTAAGCCCGCACCATTTTGCGGGTCAAGACTAAAATTAAAACCATAACCATTTAACCCAACCATATTTAACAATCCTTTTGTCTTAGTTTTTGAAAGTCCCACATCAAGCCCAATACCTACGCCTTTATAGTTATTGTAATACATTTGAACACCTCCACCAAATGTTGAAAAAGGAGGCAGATCTTCCTTTGGAATGCCAAAT
>JALYSC010000282.1:0-3361 GCA_030855005.1 Bacteroidota bacterium
GTATATGTTCTATAATCTCCACCCTGATCCGGAAACCTGTTATTTTCAGGAGGCATAGGTAGCCGGACAATTTTAAAATCATGGCCGAAGGAGGTTTTAAAACTATCCAGCAGATATTGGATATTTTCTTCGATCTGCGGACCATCTGCGACACCATCCGGATACTGACCAAAGATGATTGTCTCCTCATCAATCAATCGCATATGCATATCGAGATGATGTATGCCATCGAATGGTAGTGTTGGAAACTTGATGTATTGTTTTACACCTAAGAATAGATTAGCAATAGAATCTATCATGGCTTCTGTTTTCCCTGGATTTTCTTCCAAAACAAGACGGGAAGAAAATAAAGTACCTAGTCCATCGGGAAGATGATTGCCACCTGTATGCACCCAATCATTTGGAAACTGTGTGGCTTCAAAAATCGGTAACCCTAGATAATTCGCAATAGCAGTTGGAACAGCATCATCTTGTGCACGAGGACGGTTATAGATCCAGTCCGTGATCCACAGGCTATCCACATCATTTTTATAGACAGTCCATGGGCCATAATCTCGGACCCATATTGAATTAAAAGGTGCATTAATGAATACAACCGAATCAAGTGAAATACCCGCGTTAGACAACGTGGATTCAACATTGGTTGGGGAGTTTGTGACGATCAGGACTTTACATTCTTTGACTGCATTGCGGACGATTTCACGAAGGATCGCGGTTTGTCCTGACCATGTAATAATGAGGGCCTGGATTTGTTCCCATTCTGCCATGGTTCTAACGGGAGCAGATGGAGGGATAGGCACTTTGCGTGAATTAGCTATTCCAAAGAGATAGTCTTTCATTACTAAGCCTTCCTCTTTTGTCATAGTATGTGGAAGGAACGGACTCTGGGTTTGTCCCTTCGCAAGCACTATCAGACAGAAAAGGTATATAAGCGTTTGCTTCATAATGCTCCAAAATAAAGTCATCGTACCGGATAACGGGTTATATGGGGCTTAGTATTTTATAAAAATTTTCTGCTTCAGACAGAAAGCTGACCTTTGGTACAATGAATTTTAGGTTATCATGGAATAAACTATTTATCCTGGTGGCTTTTTTGCCAACAATGGCATTAGGCCAGGGATTGGATATATACCCGCTTTGGCAGCATGATAAAGGCACCTATAGGATAAAATTGTCCGAATGGTGGTTTGTATCAGATTCCCATTTTGATCACGAGGGACATGTAATCGATAATTTTGTTGAATACGGTCATTATGCAACGCAGATGGACCTGGAATTCGGTCTCAGTGATCGGCTTACTGCCAGGCTTTCCTTTCCTTTTCTCAATTATCTCTATACTCAATTGCCGGCATCGCTTCAAAAGCGGTCTGCCTGGAAAACCGGGGATGCTGACGTTGGTGCCTCTTATAAAGTCATATTTAATAATACCCTTCAGATGAGGGTCGCGCTGACACTGGGACTGCCGCTTGGATATAATGAACAGGAAGCAATCAAATCAGGGGATGGGGAATTCAATCAGGTATTGCAGGTGGAGTTAGGCCATAATGGAACTATGTGGCAGAGAACCTCATGGTGGGGTCTTCATGCAGGATGGAATAACCGAAATGAAGGGTTTGCTACTGAATTCGTGTATGGTGGGGAAGCCGGAATTGAGGTTGTGAAAGACAAATTGAATATATCGGTTAGGGTAAATGGGATTGATCCAATTGGTAAAGTCAATATATCCCCAATTGTAGAAGAGAGTCTATATTCAAACTTAAGGAAGCTGATAGCCCTTACTCCTGAAGTGAGTTTCCAAATAAATCCACTATTGGGAGTTAAGATCAGCCAACAAATCCCGCTTGCAGGCCGAAATATCTTTTTCAACCCAATATTTGCTGTTGGGGTCGAATATCAAAAGAAAATAGGGCGATCAGAATCATTGTCAGAATAATTGGGTTTCGGCAGGTAAAAAAGGAGAAAATAAATTTTTGTAACGGGAAATTCCAACAATCTTCTTAATATTGTTCTAAGGAAATTTTAATGAAAATTCAACCTTGATTCGGACCGCTTCGCCGCTTGTTTTTCGTCACATAAATCCCTGCGAGAAACATCTCCCTTCGATCCTAAGTGCAAATCATTTATGCTAGCACCATCCAATTGGTTTAAACTTTCCTGCCTTTATAATACGTGGAAACCAACGAAAAAAATTATTTAAAGCATTGAATATCATGATTTTAGATATTACACAATGTATTTAAAAACGCTCATTTATATCATCTTAAACAAAACGAATTTATGAACAGACTTTTACTCATTCCATTAAGGTGTCTGATGAGTACTTGTTTTGTCTTCCTGCTGGTAGGATTTTCCTACGGTCAGAAGGCAGTAACCGGTACAATTACAGATTCTGGAACTGGCGAACCCCTGATTGGGGCTAACGTCGTAATCAAGGGTACTGCCACGGGTACAGTTGCTGATTTTAATGGAAACTATTCAATCATGGCTAACCAGGGCGATGTCCTGGTCGTAACCTATACAGGTTATAAGTCTATGGAATTGACGGTGGGCATGGACAACATGTATAGTACAACTCTTCAACCTGGCGAGTTATTTGACGAAGTAGTCGTGACTGGCTACGGTACTCAAAGAGCTAAAGAGGTGACCGGAGCTGTCAGCAGTGTCAAAGCCGAAGATTTTAATGCTGGTAACGTTACCTCAGCAGCTCAGCTGATCCAGGGTAAAGTGGCCGGTGTTAGTATTTACAGACCTGGTGGTGACCCGAACAAAGAGTACCAACTCCGTATTCGTGGTCTTTCTACTATAGGTGCTCAGACTGAACCATTAGTAATAATAGATGGTGTACCGGGAGCTAAACTTTCCAGTATCGATCCTCAGGATATTGAATCCATGGACGTATTGAAAGACGGTTCTGCTGCAGCAATTTATGGCACAAGAGGTTCATCCGGTGTAATCCTTGTAACTACCAAAAAAGGTAAAAAAGGTACTTCCGGTGTTGAATACAATGGCTATGTTTCTATGGAAAACATTGCCAATCTTCCGGATATCGCAACAGCTGAAGAGTTTTTGGCAGCAGGTGGAGCTGACAATGGTGCTAATTCAGATTGGTATGATGCTATTTCACAGACCGGGTTGTCACATGCACACAACCTTTCTCTTACAGGTGGTACTGATCAAACTCAATATCGCGCATCTGTCAATTTCAGAGATGCACAGGGTATTATTCTGAACAGTGGTTTTAACCAGGTCAATGGAAGTTTGAGTATTTCTCAAAAAGGCTTAAACAATAAGTTGCTGGTAGCTGTAAACCTTATCGCAACGGATCGCAAATATCAATTAAGTTTCCCTGAAGCGTTCCGTT
>JALYSC010000282.1:3371-4808 GCA_030855005.1 Bacteroidota bacterium
TCCAGAATCTTTCTGGATGATGGCACGTACAATGAGCCGGGTGGTTTTGACATTTTCAATCCACTCGCTTTGGTTGAATTAAACCTGAATGAAGGAGAGAAATTTACGTTTCTGGGCAACATTTCAGCTGAATACGAAATACTACCGGGCCTGAAAATTGGAGGTCAATTTGCCAAACAACGCAGTGATGATTTGCATGGAGAATACTACCCAAGCACTAGTCTTTATCGCCAGGGCAAAAGCCGTTCAGGTGTTGCTAGCAGAGAAACTTTTTTTGATCAAAATGATTTATACGAGGCTACTCTTCGCTACACAGGGACTGCAGGAAAAGTTAACTACAATATCCTTGGAGGATATTCTTACCAGGAATTTACATTTGAAGGTGTGGGTGTAGTAGCAGGTGGATTCCTTACGGACATATTTACCTACAACAATATTAATGCATCCTCTGAAGTCAATAAAGGAATTGCTGAGCCATATTCTTATCAGAATGGGTATAAACTGGAAGCTGCTTTTGGTCGCTTAAATCTAAATTACGATGATTCCTATTTCTTCTCGGCAAGTGTGCGCCAGGAAGGATCTGATCGTTTTGGTGAAGGTAACAAGCGTGGTATTTTCCCTGCCGTCAGTGCAGGTGTTGATATCGCAAACATCACAGATATTAATGGTGTAGATGACCTGAAACTCAGAGTAGGTTATGGTGTAACTGGAAACCTACCCGGTAACAACTACCTCGCATACTCTATCTATAGCGCAGGACCCGGTTTCTTCTATAATGGAGAGTTTGTTCCTTCTTACGGTCCGATCACCAACAACAATCCTGATCTGAAATGGGAAACAAAAGGAGAACTTAACATCGGTGTTGACTATGCGATTGCCAATTCTAAAATTTATGGTTCTATCGATTATTTCATCAGGAACACTGAAGACCTGATCTTATTAACTCCTGTTCCGGTTCCACCAAATCTCGCACCTAACACATATATCAATTCAGGTGCTTTCTCTACAAATGGTTTGGAAATATTAGCAAATTTTGCACTTATTCAAAAAGCAAATTTCAGCTATACACCAACATTGATTTTTACAACCTACAAAACTGTACTGGATAAATATCTTGACGGATCTCCTACCAGCTTTCGTACCAATCTTGGTGCCCCTGGTCAAAACTTGCCTGCAGGACAGGGTATCCACAAACTTGTAGAAGGTGAAGAAGTAGGACAGATCATCGCACCTGTTGTCGAGTCCATCAATGAAAATGGTTCTTATAATTTTGTTGACACTGATGGTGACGGCATGTTCGATTTTGAAGACTGGCAGGTTGTTGGTAACGGATTACCTGATTTTGAGGCGTCACTTAACAATGCTTTTAATTTCGGCAGATGGGATCTTAACATCTTCCTTCGCGGCGCATTTGGTCATGACCTGATCAATGAAAAC
>JALYSC010000283.1 GCA_030855005.1 Bacteroidota bacterium
TCATAATATAGGACACGAAATCTGAAATCCCTAATATACTGTCTTGTCAATCCCTTGTTAGTTATCGTTGCTACAAATTCGACAATGTTTTTATCGCGGGACTGACCAAGTTTATTCATACCCAATTCGAACTGGAGTTTGGGATATCGCTCACGAGTGAGGTCAAAACGATAGAGCGTCCATATGCCAGCCAGGATGATGGCAGAGATGGTGATGATGGAGGATATTTCTTGTATGGTCATGGAGAGAAGGTTAAAGGAGCACGGGATCACAGGAGCACGGGATCACGGGAACAAAGCTATTCATGATTTTAGATTTCAGATGGTTGGTGAGCTGCGGTTGGTGAGCTGTAGCCCAAGGTTGCGAAAAGGCAAGTCGAACTATAACATTAGGTTGAGTGAAGCGGGTCGAACCATGGGATTTGGGATTAAAAATAATTTATTCCGTGCTTGCAGCAATTGTTCGCAAATGATGCAGCTATTATTGAAAAATTAATTTTCGCAGATTTGATTTTCAACCGTACCATGGGCTTATCCTATGGCTATCATATGTCAGCCTTTCAGGCCTCCAAATTTCGTTTCGAATCCTGAGTTACTGACCATTGACTGACGATTCAAGATTCATGACTACTATCCACTAACCGTACCATGGGCTTCACCCATGGCTATCATAAGTCAGCCTTTCAGGCCTCCAAATTTCGTTTCGAATCCTGAGTTACTGACCATTGATTGACGATTCACACTTCTGCTCCTCTCAGTGCAACTGACTGAGGAATTTATCTCTTGCATAATTCATGGAATAGCTCTATTTTCAAGTTGAAAACAATTTTACTTCACCCATTTAAAACCACCAGTTGATATGGGACTGACTATCTTTTATTCCGGCTCGATCCGGGATATGCAGCTAATACCTGCTCTTGTAAATGAAGTGTGTGACATCTGTGACGACCTATATTGGCGTTGCGAAATTGTCGAACCGTCTGAAGACATTCCAATATCGGGTGTCCTGTTTTGTCCTCCAGGTTCTGAAGAAATATGGCTGACTTTCTTGCCCAATGGCCGAATGGCGAGACCGGAAAGTTTGTTTAACATCGTTGGAGAGAAAAAAAACCTATCCGGATCTATTTTGCTTGACTCGATCGTGCAATGGGCGGGGCCGGATGCTCATATGCAGATGATCGAACTTTTAAAATATCTATCGCCCAAATATTTCAGACGACTTAAAGTAACTGATGAAAGTGAATATTGGGAAACAGGCAATCCCGAGAAATGCAGAGACTGGTTTGGAATGTTTGAAGTATGGACAAAAAATATGTCTGAAGATCTCGACATGCTGGATGGTCGCGGATATGAAGGAGGACAAACGTATCAACAAAGGTTAATGGATTTATTTATGAAGGGAGTGTCATTTGATGAGATAATAAAAGTGATGGGAGACCCTTATCGCAACTCTTCAAAGGGCGCATACAAAGGCATATCTAAAAACTCTGGTTAAAGCGAGGACGAATAAAGGATATTTCTAAACGTTTACTCAAGGGAAAGAAACATTACACACTCATGCATAGGATTTGGGATTAAACCTGACTAACGCGGTACCAGAGCGTGTCGAAATGTTACCCTCGTTTTCGCTGATGCTAAAACGGTCCCTGTTTTGTTTTAACTTCGTTCCTGTTGGGAATGTAAGCAAAACAATCCCTGGTCGTTTCGAAACCAAATCCAGTTCCCCGGGATTTTGAGATGAGCATACGCGATAGCGATGTGAATTTAAAAAACAGTGGACGTGCATACGGTACGCAGGGGTCAAAGGATTTGAGATTTCGGATTTAAATTTTACCAACGCTTCCCTGAATTAGTTGCGATACTTCATACTTTTCTTGATGCTTAAATCCTGATGACATTAGAATAGTCCTTCAAAATCTATCTGATTGATTGACAGATAGAATACCAGACAGTGAATCTGGTTATTTAACATTAGGCCGGACTATTTAAACCATTAAATTTGCGCTCCATTTTGTAAGTATGAAAGATTTGACTCGCATTTTAAGCCTGGCATTGCTGCTGAGCACTCTTCAATTTAACATTTCCGCCCAGAGTATCTCCAACCCCACACCCGTGGAGGAAAAGGAATGCGGTTCGGACAAACATCATACCTGGCTGATGAAAACGGATGCCGCATACAAATACCGACACATAAAGTATAAAGCGACCCTGGATTCTCTCAAGTATGCACCATCCAGTCTCCATCGTCAGCAGCCTCCTGTCTATACCATTCCCGTAGTCGTGCATGTCATCCACCTGGGTGAAGCAATTGGTACACGATCGAATATTCCTGATATACAAATTCTGGATGCACTGGCCGGAATAAATGACCGCTTTGCAAACATGAATGGAATGGGCAGAGACATTGAAATCAATTTCTGTCTTGCTAACCGCGATCCCAATGGCTGTCCGACATCAGGGATTAATCGCGTTGATGGTTCTGCTGTACCCCGGTATGCTGATGAAGGAATTACCTGGGCAGGTGATTGCGGTGCTGAAGAACAGGCAGTGAAAGATTTGATCAAATGGCCAACATGGGAATATTACAATATCTGGGTGGTGCATGATATCTGCGGTGACATTGCGGGCTATGCTTATTATCCGAATGGTAGTGAATACGATGGTACCGTGATAGATATCGTATCGATGACTTATGATAGCCGTACGCTTGCGCATGAATTAGGTCATGGCCTCAATGTGCAACATACTTTTTCCGGAGAAGATGATACTACCTGTCCAACAAACGATAATTGTATGGAAGATGGGGATGAGATCTGTGATACACCGCCACACCGTCGCAATGATTGTGGGTTTAATAATCCATGTAGTTCGGAAGGCAACTGGGATGACAGCCGTCTCAATTGGATGAGCTATTGTGGCACGTCAGTTACGGAAGGAAGATTTACTGAAGATCAACGTACACGCATGCGTGATGCATTGATTGTGGAGCCACGTCTTTCACTTCTTTCATCATTTGGATGTGCGAATGAAGTCTCCATGCGATTTACCAGTGAAGATGAATTGATGTGTGCTGGTGAAGAACGTCTATTGACAGCTACACCGGAGGGAGGTAATTTTCATATTTATAGTGGACCTGGAATTATCGAAGGTGATACACTTACTACCACTGGCGCTGGTATTGTAATAGTTGAATATATTATATCACAGGAAAATTGTTCTTCATCAGTATACCAGGAGATCTCTGTGAAGCCGACTCCCAATTCCAGATTACGTCCTGCGGAAGATTCATTGTGCATTGGTCAATCTACAACCTTGCAGGGAATTCCGGCTGGTGGTGTGTTTACCTTGGTGTCAGGGCCGGGAATACTGGATAGTAACATTTTGACAGCTACAGGTGAAGGTGAGATTGAATTGTTGTACGAAATAATATTGTTAGGCTGCCTTAGTAAAGATGAACACGTCGTCATCTCAAATGCAGTACCTGAGGCCGGAATAGAAATGCTTTCAGATGATGCATTGATTGCGGTACCTGATACCGGGGTATTTCAATGGGTCCGTTGTGATCTTGATTATGCATTGATTCAGGATGCTACTGGATCAATCTTCGTTGCTTCCACGTCCGGGAATTATGCTGTCATTTTTATAGATGGTATGTGCCGAGATACATCGGATTGTATTAGCCTTGAGCTGACCGCCATTGAAAATAATGTTGTTGATATTAACATCCTTCTATATCCTAATCCTGTAACGGATAAGTTATACGTGGGGAATTCCGGATCTCATGATAACCTTTCAATTACAATGTTTGACTTGCGTGGGGTTCCAGTTAAAATTCCTTCATATAATCAATCGGAAAAATTTGTGATCGATATGTCGGGATTTGCTCCGGGAGTTTATGTGTTGAAGGTAGATGTAGAAGGCTCCAGGAAAGTATATCGTGTAGTGAAGATTTAATTTTGGATTTGGGATTTATTCTGTTTGCAATTATCGACAGTATTTTTCCTCGAGGCAGTGTTTGAGGAAGTTGAGCATTGCTTTCTTCGAAAGCAACAGATGGTGCCAACATGGTTCCCATTTGTTACGGTTCTATAACCGCAGGCTCCCCTCCCGTCATTCAAAGTGGTACATGAAATTTTAGCATTTCAAATCCCTGTGCAGGGCAATATAATATAACTATTACAGGCGAGAATTATCCCAACAATGGATATACAACAATTGTATTACCTGTAAGCTCAGGTTTTCGAACAGCGTCTGTCGGTGCTTCTGCAAATAATCTTATCGTTACCATTTTCAATAGCGCATTTGCCCAGGTTGATAATGCATTCCACTTTGTGGTGTATAAGAATTAGTCGTCTTCACTCCATTTAAGCAATACATAGAGCATAGAGCAGAGAGAGCAGAGGGCAGAGAGCAGATCAAAGCGCAGCGGATACTTCGACAAGCTCAGCACGAGGATCCCGCCATTTCTTTTTAGAAATGCTGCGGGAGAGCAGAGAGCAGAGGCAGAGACAGCGTCTAGGTGAGTCGTAAATCGTCAGCCGTGAGAGATGAGGTCAGTGGTCAGTGGTCAGTCGCTTGCACTGAGGGAGTCGAAGTGTGAATTGTGGGTCGTCAATCGTCAATTGTAAGGTTTTGAATATAGGATTAAACAAACTCCCCAGGATTTGCGGAATGAGAAACATTGAGCGATAGCGAAATGTGATCAATGAAGAAAAACAGGGGTTGGGGGTAATAAAGGCAGAGAGCAAAGGACATGCGGCAAAGGGAAGATCAAAGCGCAGCGGATACTTCGACAAGCTCAGCACGAG
>JALYSC010000284.1 GCA_030855005.1 Bacteroidota bacterium
CTGAGCTTGTCAGGATCAATTTTTCGTAGCTCAGTTTCTAATTCCTTTAGCTCTTCTTTGGATTCGGTTTTCTCTTCAGGAGTTTTCTTCTTGAGCTTTTGGATACCGGCGTTGATCTTGTCAATGAGGCGATTGAATTCTCCGTCATCGTATTTTTCCTTTTGACGATGGAGGAAGTCGCCGACTGAGCGGCCGAGCTCCCTGGTCTCGCTTACGATGTTTTCTGCGCGGGCTTTGTCATCCCCTTTACCAAAGAAATAGGTGTACCCCACCCATCCGGCGATCAGCAATAGAACAAGAAAGAGTATACTTCGCATAGTATCAAGATAAGGTCTGTGGTGAATAATTTGATCCCAATTTACAGGAAAGCAGCTATTCAGGTGGTTCTGCCTATTTTTGCAGCCCTTAGAAAAAGAAAGAATGAAACTGGATTATCAGCGGATAGAGGAAAAATGGAGAAAGACATGGACAGAACAACAACTGTACAAGGTCACGGAGGACGCATCCAAACCTAAATATTATGTGCTCGATATGTTCCCCTATCCTTCCGGTGCCGGCCTGCATGTCGGACATCCGCTTGGATATGTAGCAAGCGATATCTATTCGCGATTTAAAAGGATGAATGGATTTAATGTGCTGCATCCGATGGGATACGATGCATTCGGACTTCCTGCCGAACAGTATGCACTTGATACAGGTGTTCATCCAGCTAAGAGTACTAGTGATAATATCGAACGATATCGTACACAACTTGATAATATCGGTTTGTCTTTTGACTGGAGTCGCCAGGTTCGTACAGATGATCCATCCTATTACAAATGGACGCAATGGATATTCCTACAGCTTTATCAACATTATTACGATACAGCTTCTGCTTCCGCAAAACCTATTGACAAACTCAAACAATATTTTGCAAATTCAGGAAGTGAGAATGTAAATGCAGTTGCATCACCACATTCTCCATTTACTGCAGAGCAATGGAATGCCATGACTGCAGCAGAGCAAAATGGCGTGTTGATGAATTACCGACTTGCTTTTCGAAAAGTTGGATATGTGAATTGGTGTGAAGCATTAGGAACCGTACTCGCCAATGATGAAGTGAAAGATGGAGTAAGTGAGCGTGGAGGATTCCCTGTTGTGCAAAAAGAAATGTTGCAATGGTCATTGCGCATCACTGCGTATGCTGAGAGACTATTGTCCGGTATGGATGATCTGCAATGGAATGAAAGCCTTAAAACCATTCAGCGTAACTGGATTGGTAAATCACAAGGTGCCTACGTTGATTTCAAAATAGCTGATACATCTCAGTCAATTAAAATATTTACTACCCGACCCGACACTATTTTTGGTGCAACCTTTATGGTGCTGGCACCTGATCATGATCTGGTTACGATGATTGCCTCCAATGATCGCAAAGAAGCAATTGCTGCGTTTGCAGAAAAAGCTAAAAATAAAACTACCAATCGCACAGGGATCAAAACAACGGAAGGCATGTGGACTGGTGCCATGGCTATTCACCCGATTACAAGCGAAAAAATTCCCATCTGGATTGCCGACTATGTGCTTAAAGATTATGGCACCGGAGCTATCATGGCGGTTCCCGGTGATGATGAACGTGACCAGGCATTTGCCAGACAACATAATCTTCCTATCGTTGAAATAATCGATAGAACATCATCCCCAAATTCGGGTATTGGTGATCATGAAGGTGTACTTCAGCATTCATCTTTTCTGAATGGCTTCTCCATAGAGGAAGCAATTAAAAAAATGCTTGAACATTTGGAAGCAAATGCATTGGGGGTGCGTCAAACTGAATATAAACTTCGCGATGCTAATTTCAGTCGACAGCGTTATTGGGGCGAACCATTTCCAATTTATTATGACGATGATGGATTGCCTCGTGAATTAATTACTGACGATCTTCCCTTAGAATTACCAGATCTCGATGATTTCAAACCTTCGCCTGATGGTCGGTCACCATTAGCGCGTATTGATAGCTGGACTAAACCATCTGCAGGAATTTCGCGTGAGACAGATACTATGCCGGGATATGCAGGATCGTCATGGTACTTCATTCGATATATGGATCCTGCGAATCCAAATGAATTTGCTTCCAAAAAAGCAATTGATTACTGGCAGGATGTTGATTTGTATGTTGGTGGTATCGAGCATGCTGTAGGGCATTTGATGTATTCCAGGTTCTGGCACAAGTTTTTATATGACTTAAAATTTGTTCCAACTGAAGAACCCTTTAAAAAACTGATCAACCAGGGAATGATCCAGGGAATCGTTGAATCTATTTTGCTTTTAAAGGAAAAGAATAATGGACAATATCATTTTATAAGTGCAGATATGGCTGCATCCCGCAACCTTCGTGATACTGATTATTCAAGGATACCGGTTCATATTGATTTTGTCTCTGACTATGGTCAGCCACATTCATATGTTAACCAGGATGGAATTGCATCGTTTATCAAATGGAGACCCGAATATGCAGATGCCTTCTTTGAAACAATTCAGGGACTTTATTCTGCTTCACAATTTGGTGATGAAAAATTAGTAACGTATTCTGAAGTTGGTAAGATGTCGAAGCGCTATCATAACGTGGTCAATCCGGATGATGTGATTGCGCGATACGGTGCTGATTGCTTCAGGATGTATGAAATGTTTCTTGGTCCGATCGAACAATCGAAGCCCTGGGATACCATGGGGATAGAAGGTGTCAGTAAATTTCTAAAAAAGTTATGGAGCCTTTTCTATAATGACCAGGATGAATGGATTGTCAATCATGCTGTTCCAAATATTGGTTCATTAAAAATTCTGCACGCTACAATTAAAAAAGCGTCGGAAGATATCGAACGGTTTTCATTTAATACTACGATCAGTCAATTGATGATCTGCGTAAATGAACTTAGAAAACTTGCCGAACACTCATCAGAAATATTAATTCCTCTCACAAAAGTTATTGCTCCTTTCGCTCCATTTCTGGCAGAAGAATTATGGGAAGCATTAGGTCATTCGGATTCTGTGCACAAAGAAGAATTTCCTACACATAATGCCCAATACCTCGTGGAGGATGCATTTATGTATCCGGTCTGTATTAATGGAAAAAAACGAAGTGAGATCACGCTACCAAAAGATTCAACCAACGAAGAGATTGAAAGGAATGCAAGAGCATTACCTGAAGTAATCAAATGGCTGGAAGATAAGCCTGTCAAAAAAGTAATCATCATTCCGCAAAAGATGGTCAATTTCGTGATATGACTAGTCTATGATTTTAAATGTAGTACGACGATTTTGTTGATGCTGCTCTTCAGTGCATGTCTCACAAGCGCATTTTACTGCGAGGGAAGATTCTCCAAAACCCTGCGCTACAAGTCGTCTTGCCGGAATACCGACAGACATCAAATATTCTATGGCTGCCTGTGCTCTTCGCTGAGATAATTCCTGGTTGTATTCGTCTGTACCACGACAATCAGTATGAGATGATAACTGAATCTTAATAGAAGGATTAGCCTTCATAATATTACTCAGGTCGTTGAGTGAAGGCTTGGCATCATCTCTTATAAACCATTGCTCATAATCATAAAAAATATTTTCCAGAACAATTTCTTTGTTCTTAAATATAGGATCGAGTATCAAAATCTGATTGACTGTGATAATGGGTTGAAACGGAGTTTTTTCCAATTCACTCGTATTGATTGAATAAGTTTCTGACAAATGATCTCTGTATCGGGCAGTGAGTGTATATTTTTTATCAAGTTCCAGTTTGAGTAGAATATATCCTTTGTCATCAGTCACAAATCTTTCATCCATTAATCCTTGCGACATGATGACGGGACCATTGGGAAGCGGTCGCTTTCCAACTTCTCGACTATTAGGATCATCAGGTATTTCAAAGATGGGTTCCATTACTCGCAATGCCAGGTAAATCTGATATTGGATCATGGGAACTTCTGTCTCTTTCTCTTCATCTGTCTTCGTGACTACATCTTTACCAGGTAATATGCCTTTGTAAGTGAATGCATATATATCATCATTACGACTTGCCCCGCCGCGTGAAGATGTAAAATATCCTTTCACCAATTCGCCTGTGCGCAAGGTTGCAAATGTATCCACTACATATCCAAAATCATCAGCACCACTGTTGATCGGTGCGCGGAGATTAATTGGTGCAACCCATTGATTTTTTGAATCCAGAAATGTTTTAAATATATCCATACCACCAAGACCTGCAAGATGATCCGATGAATAATATAATGTGTCGTTGTATACAGTTGGATATTGTTCCTGTCCTAATGTGTTGACGAATGAGCCGAGATTTTCAGGAGCTGACCATCCTCCCTGGCCATCTGATTGAGTGAAATAAATATCATGCCCACCTTTACCTTCAGGCATATCAGAGGAGAAAAAAAGTGTTGTGCCATTGGCAGCAAAAGCAGGATGTCCGTAATTCACTTTTTCTTTTACAAAAGGAAATGCAGTTGGTTCTGACCAACCTCCACTCTTTTTGACACTATACATTAACTGGCACCATGCATCATAACTGCCCGCAACAAAACATCTTGTAAATACAAGCGTATTTCCATCAGGACTAAAAATGGCTGTGCCTTCATTTGCATCGCTATTAATAATGCTACTAAATGGAGTTACTTGTGAAGTACTATTTGAAACATAAAGGTCAGCATAAGCTCTTCCTGTCCAGAGGTATGGATCTTTTGCATCTTTTGATTCGCGATCACTTGTGAATAATACTTGGCCTGGTCCAATAGGTTGAGG
>JALYSC010000285.1 GCA_030855005.1 Bacteroidota bacterium
GGTTAGTACTTCCAAATGCCGGAATAGCTATAGCACCTGGCCAAGTGTGTCCTCCACCAGTAATTTTATAAAAAACAACCTCGCTGTTTTCCGCACACATGCCGTACCTGAATTCTTCTGCGGTAGAACCATCATTTGGGTTGATGTCAGGAAATGAAATTTGATCCGGAGTTGTATTACAATCATTTTCATCGACCCACCAGCTTATAGTTTCCTCAATTGGTGGAATGCCAAAAGTACCATTATAAGGAACTGTCGGATCTGCTGTTCCGTGAAATTGCATCACCGGAGTTGGATCGGTTCCTGCACATGAAGACTGCCAGGGAGTGATCATATTTCCTGTCACGCTTGCAATAGCAGCAATCTCATAGGGCAATTCACATGTGAGCTTGTAGGATAAAAATCCACCCTGAGACATCCCCATTGAAAATAAACAATCATTTATAGAATATCGATTACGTATGGTATCAATCAGGTTAGTGAGGAATTCAACATCTGTGCTGCCAAACAAATCCCAGCTATTGCTAATCGCATCCGGATAGACGACAATAAAATCTTTCGCATTTGCTACCAGATGGAATTGTGAATACAAATATTGTTCGATTGCGTTTGATCCTAAACCATGCAGATTGAGAACCAACGGATATTCATTTTCTGGAGAATAACCTTCCGGGATATAAGTGATAAAAGTCCGGTAAGTTCCCTGATCATAGATCGAATCCACTTGTGCAATTGCACTTGTATATATCATACCGAAGAAGAGAACAGAAAAAATATGATTAAGTAGACTCATGTAATATTAGTATGAGACGTAAAAGTATGATTTTAACAAATAGTATATATGGTCTCTTACAAATATGAAAGATAACCCCAGCTATGCTTTTGACTGATCTTATTCAGTTCGAATACTGGTAAAAGAACCTGTCAGATCTGAATATCCATGACCTCCTGCACCGTTTGAGCCGGCTGTCACTTTACCTTCAAATGTTCCTTTAATTTTAGTTCCTATAGGTCCATATTCAGTTACGTCTACATTGAAATTTATCACATAGCCGAATTCGCCATTTGGCAGATCAACACGGGCACCACATTCTGCATCAGGGTATATCCCCGTAGAGAGTCCATTAAAACTAAAATTAAAGTTGTTGTCATTAATGGGATCTCTCACAAAAATCGTTGTGGATTTATAATCCAATAAATCTATCCGTGACATCTGTGGCAAAAAATATACATAATCATGATCAAATCCCTTTACAGTGAATTTTACAAATTCATCCAGTTCCTGGCAAGCGGGAATAATTCCCATCTGTATGTAAGGTGTATACTGAAATGCCTGGGAAAAACTCATTGCGTGATTCGTCACATCTATAATGTTGGCTGATACCACACCTGATTCACAAACCAGATAAGTAAATTCAAATGAACCATCAGTTGTTGAGAATGGATTAACTGATGATCGGTTTTCTTCAATTAGTTGAAGCAGGCCGTTGGTTACAGGTGTATTATTACATGTAATAGCTTTACCTGAGATAACTGCTGTTTTAAGATTTCCCGGAAGCGTGCCGATATAAGGGTCATTTAAGGTTGAAGCAGGACTTATATCTCCGGAGGCAATGGTAACGCTACATTGATCTTTCGCCCTCCATACCATTGCTTCATTTTTTGGCGCTTTAGCAAATAATATGCCCTTGCTGTTTGTCCTGTCACAACCTTCCATGCCCCGGCTGACAATGGTCAGGCAAACCTCAACCCCTGCAGCGGGCTGCCCATTAGCATAGTGGAAAGTTCCTTCCCAATCAAAGCGGTCCATCCAGTCATCACAATTCCATATCGTAAAATGAGATACCTCGCCAACATATGCATTGCCCTCCATTATTGCATTTCCGTCTTCTATCCAATAACCCTTTTCTTCATCAAAATACCATAATGGAATCGTGGATGATGCTGCACTTAACAAATCAGTGGATACCTCGATGCGGATCTCAGCTTTTTTTCCGGATGCTAATTGCAATGGGGCGCCCTGATCATTTTGAAGTTCGACTGCCAGCATTCCATAGGAAGCCAAAAAACCTAATTCACCATTTGTATTTATTCCTGATAAGTTACCAGGCATGATGCGTGATAGCTCCGGATCATCTGCGTTAATTGGATAACCCATGACATGCACAGAGCCGCTGTATGGATTTCCACTCTCAGTCATAATCGCATCAGCCGGAAAACTTACACTAGATTTATTTCCAATTGAAATAGTACCTCCGGATGAAGTGCTGAACGAGCCAGCTTCCTGCAAAGGCATGAGGATAATTTCCACATATTGAAGTTGTCCTTCCCTTGAAGTAAATCTTCTGGAGCCTCCAAAATAACCTGATTTTTCAACCTGGATATATGAGTCTTCCAGTATCCGAATGTTATTCAATAACAAATGACCATCATCATCTGTCACACCATTCATTGTACCTGCATTCACATTTGCATTGGCTATGGGATTTCCGTCGGGATCAAAAATGGATATCCATGCAGAAGAATTAACCTCTTTACTTGCGGGCGCAATCGTGTCTTTCTGGCATCCGATCAGCAGTGACAAAATAAGAAGGAGTAAAAGACTTTGATTTTTCATGTTAGAATGGTATTAAGTATTTGTATTGATCAGAAAATCTTCCACTATGGTTGTTTTGGAAAAATGACATCTGGTTAACTCAAGATAATCAGGGTAAAGCGGGGTATTAAAAAAATCGTTAAATAAAATCAGGATTGTCGTACTGAAGTCAATGATAAACAAGCTCGACGCACCGCACACTCACCACAATTTCGGTATTCATTTTTTATCACAGATTATCGCAAAATTATTTAAAAATGAATTTCGCAAATTAGATCATCTGTACCAAGTGTTCAACATTACCTTCAATAGCTTAAGCATAAGAAATGTTGAGCAAATCTGTGCTCATTCATTTTAAATAGTTCTGCGCAATTAGCGTTAAAAATCATACAGCATAGACCATCAAATATTGGCAAGCAACTTAAATCCCAAATCCGATTGTTCGACACTTCGACAAGCTCAGCGCACCGCTTGCTTCACGCAACCTGGTGCTACAGCTCACCAACCACAGCTCACCAACCACAACTCACCATCCACAGCTCGCCAACCACAGCTCACCATCCACAGCTCACCAACCATCCCAAATCTTAATAATAGGTCTTCCGCTGCACCTGCGCGATATATTTACTTAGGCGCATACACTGTCGGGTATAACCGTATTCATTATCATACCAGACATAGAGAACTACACTCATGCCATCAGGATGAACCTGTGTGGCTTTGGAATCGAAAATAGAAGAGCAACTATTCCCAATGATGTCGCTGCTGACGAGTTCGTTGCTGATGGAATAGTTGATTTGTTCGACAAGGCTACCTTCGAGGGCAGCTTTGCGCATGATCTCATTGATGTCTTCGAGCGTGATATGTTTGCTTACCTGTAAGTTGAGAATAGCGAGTGAGCCATTCGGAACTGGTACACGAATAGCATTGGAAGTAAACTTAGAACCGAGGCCTGGAATCGCTTTATCGATGGCGCTTCCGGCTCCAGTTTCTGTAATAACCATGTTGGTGGCGGCACCGCGACCGCGTCGGTATTTGGAATGCATATTATCCACCAGATTCTGGTCATTCGTGTAGGCATGGACTGTTTCAATGTGACCTTTTTCAATACCTAGCGCATCATTTACGACTTTGAGTACGGGCACAATTGCGTTGGTAGTACAGGAGGCTGCAGAAAAAATGTTTTCATCTTTTGGATTAAACATGGTTTGATTGACGCCATGTACAATATTGGGAACGCTCTTGCCTGGAGCTGTTAATAATACTTTGCTTACACCTTTACTTTTCAAGTGGCGGCTTAATGCTTCTTTGTCGCGATACACACCTGTGTTATCGATTACAAGTGCATTATTAATTCCGTATTGCGTGTAGTCAATATCTTCGGGTTGTTGTGCTGTGATCAGATGCACGATATGACCATCGATGATCAATGCGCTGTTTTCTTCATCAGCTTCCACGATTCCTGGAAAGGCGCCATGTACTGAGTCAACGCGTAATAAAGAGGCACGCTTTTCCGCCATGCCGGATCCTTTATCGCGGGTGACGATGGCTCGAAGTCGGAGTTGTTCTCCACGACCTTCCTGAGCGATAAGCTCACGTGCTAACAGGCGACCGATACGACCAAAACCATACAGAACTACATCTTTTGGCTGAATGGGTGTGAGATTATCTGGACCTATAAAATCTGCCAGAGTATTTTGAAGAAAACTGTGTTCTGATCCCGGAGTGCTACCGCTTTCAATCCATTCAGAAGCCAGTCTGCCAATATCGATGCGGGCTGGACACAGATCAAGATCGAGCATGGCCTCCAGGAGTGCCGTAGTGGCTTCGATGCCTATTGGCTTTCCAACAATCTTGCGGGCATAATGATGGAGGCTTAATATCTCGGAAGCACGCTTATCAATCAGTTGATTGCGGAAGAGGACCATCTCGATACCCTTATCGTACCATAAGTCATTGATTGCCTTAATAAATTGGGTAGCCAGCTTTTCATGTGCAATACGGTGTTGCACCAGTTCTTCATAGGTCGTTGTGGGCACTGAGGTAGTGTTTTTGGTTTAGGGAACAAAATATTAGATTTTGGGCATATAGAGAACGCCTAACCTCATGCCCTCTGTAAGTGGGATTTTTGAATAGTACCATCCCCCTGCCATCCCCCTGCCATCCCCCTACC
>JALYSC010000010.1:0-13417 GCA_030855005.1 Bacteroidota bacterium
TATTGCGAAACTGCAACAGTACTAGTTCATGTTACAGATCTTGAACCGGATAATGCATTTTCTTATGCTCTCCAAACTTCCACAGATCTGCCTTTAGCGATTGACTACCCGATTGAATACACAGATTTTTCCTACATCATTAGTGTAGATCCACAGCATGGACAATTGATTAATTATTCAGGACTGAATGAGATCTATTTACCATGCGATACGATCGACTCTTATAATATGCTTGTCTATCAACCAGCGGCAGGATATTCCGGAGCAGATCACTTTGAGTATTATTATTGCATCCAGCCTAGTAATTTATGCTATCTGGTCAAGGTAGATATGAATGTTGTAGATCCACCAGAAGTCGAAAACTGTCCATGTACAGTAGGTTGCGTGTGGCCCGGTGATGCGGATCAGGACGGTCGCGTTGATATGGCAGATCTTCTCACGCTTGGTAATCGTCTGGGAGATGTTGGTCCTTCAAGATCATACAATGACCCTACTACGTGGTTTGGGCAACATGCCTTACCCTGGAATGTTGGCGTTGAAACGGATACAAGATCACTTGATGGCAATGGAGATGGTGTGCTTACCGCCGATGATGTTAATCAGATCAGCGAAAATTATTACCGTACGCATGATGTCGTGGTGCGGGATGTAAATCAAAAATTACCTTACCAATTTTCCATTATACCGGTTCAGTTTTCTTTAGATTCAGGAGATGTTGTGATACTGGATATTGCACTTGGTACAGCTAACAGCCCTGTAATTGATCTTAAGGGTGCTAAATTCTCAATTAACCTCCCTGCAGCAATGGTTGATTCAAGCAGTGTTCAGGTAGATTTCCATCGTGATTCATGGCTGGCTGAAGGCGCTCCATTTATCTCATTAGGCAAGGTGCCTTGGGATGGTCGTATTGATGCCGGTATGGCAAGGGCGAGAAGTAAAGGTGGTAGTGGGTTTGGTGTAATAGCAACAGTAGTATTCATTATTGAAGAAGATGTAGAAGGATTCAAAACAAATAATGGTATAATAGAAATTCCAATCACTCTGCAGGCTGGTTCAGGTATGGACAACGGGGGTGCGCTGTATGATCTGGAAGGCGATGAATACATACTCAGGTACGATCTGAATGCCAATCACCGTGACGACTATAAACTTATCTTATATCCTAATCCTGCACAGGACATGGTTGATATCCATCTGAATGGTAAAACCGAAATAAAGTCCATCGAAATTATAGATCCACAAAGAAGAGTAATCAACCAGATTAATTCAGTGGATAGCAAGCATCATCAATTGGATGTAAGTGCCATGCCTGCCGGATTGTACTACGTAAAAGTGAATCACACAAACGGAGTAGTATCGCAACTACTTTCTGTGATAAAATAATCTTACCTCAATCTGAAATAAAAAAAGGCAGACCGTTTGGGCTGCCTTTTTTGTTTAAAGCTTATTCCTGTTTACTATTTCAAGAATTTCATCCCGGTAATTTTTTCCTATTGGTAATTGCTTGATGACTCCCTTTTCATAAACATCTACAGAGGTTCCGTCGACAGCATGGATTTTATCAATGGAAACGATATAAGAACGGTGGATTCGTTTAAACTTTGTAGCAGGTAGTTTATCTTCCAGGCTCTTCATGGTCTGCAGAGTCACAACTCTTCCCACTTCAAGTCGAATGATGACGTAATCTTTCAATCCTTCGATATAAAGTATTTCATCATACTTAATCTTTACTAGTTTTTTATCAGCCTTCACAAAGAAAAACTCTTCACCACCTTCACCTCCTGAAGCAGTCGCTTCGACAGACGCATCTTCGCGATGATGTAACTCAAATTGAGCAAGGGCTTTATTGACAGCCTTCATAAAGCGATCCATTGAGATGGGCTTCAATAGATAATCTATAGCATTCAGTTCATAACCTTCCAGTGCATAATTGCTGTAGGCAGTTGTAAATATGAACATCGGAGGATTTGGCAGTGCCTTAATAAAATCAACACCTGATACCTGTGGCATTTGAATATCCAGGAAGATCAGATCTATATGGTGTTTACGCAGAAGCTCGTTGGCTTCAAGTGCATTTGAGCATCGATTCACCAGATTGAGCTCAGGCATTTTAGCGATATACGTTTCGAGTACATCCAGTGCCAATGGTTCGTCATCAACAATTAAGGTATTCATCATGGTAATATTATTTATAGGTTAAAACTAGTGACTTAGATCCAGAGATAATTCGACAATATGCTCTTTGGGTTCGTCGCGAATGTCAAGCTTGTACTGAGTTGGATACAGGAGATTCAGTCGTCTTTCCACATTCACCAATCCAATGCCACCGCTTGTCTTATCCATTGGTACAGGAGGTTGGGTTGGCTTACTATTGGAAATATGAAGTAATAATTTATCGTCGAGGACTTTCATACGAACATGCACATATCCATCCCCGAGTTGATGATTGATTCCATGTTTAAAACTATTTTCCAAAAAAGGAATAAAGATGAGTGGTGCAATTGACTGATCAGAAATATTACCCTCTACATCAAAAGTAATTTCAGCCTGTCCGGATTGACGAAGTTGTTCCAGATCGAGATAATTCTGAACGTAATTTACTTCCTTGTACAAAGGAACTCTTCGCTCATTACATTCATACAACATGTATCGCATCATCTCCGATAACTTAATGACAATCTCAGGTGCTTTGTCTGATTTCTTTAGGGTAAGAGCGTAAAGACTGTTCAGGGTATTGAATAGAAAATGTGGATTGATCTGTGATTTTAAAAATCGAATTTCTGATTGCATACGTTGTGTTTCCAGGTCCTTGCGATCACGCTGGTGCCGCTGCCAGTCAGAGATAATTTTTAATACTGTAGAGCCACCGGCAATCAGAAATAAGAGCAGAAAAATATACTGCTGATTCATGATCAGGAATTCCCTGGGATCAACCTCGTCATAAGTGATGTAGAGTAACAAAACTTTGATAGGTGTAAAAACAGCTACCATGGCCAGTAACAGCAGGCAGTAGGTCATGAAATTCTTCTGGCTGAGGAATTTGGGTATTAGGTAGCCCAGATTTATATATACTACCAGTATGTAGAAAGCGATATTTATCAGCTTTCGGATAACTTCTAGGGTCGAGGTTTGATTATCAGCACCTGCTATCAGCATCATAGCAAAGACGAAGCACCAAAATATTACATGCAATAACCATGGCTTGCGGATGAATTTCATCACCCGGAAGAGTTGATTGCGGTTAAATATTCTGGTCACTTTACAAAAATAGCCATGAGAATGGGTTATATCTGGGTATTATAGATAACCGGTAGTAATGACGGATGATATAGTCCAATAATTCGCCTAAAGCGGCTTTTCCCGTCGTACTTATAAAAATGATATCTTTCAAATCTAAAGTAGGAGATGAATGCCCAAATACAAGATTAGTGAGCACTTTTCACAAGAAGCAGTTGAAGCGACCCAAAAGTTATTTGCGGAACTCATCGTACAGCTTGGCGAGGATCCCAATCGGGATGGATTGCTGAAGACACCTGAACGGGCCGCAAAAGCGATGCATTATTTAACTCATGGATATGATTTGGATCCGGGAAAAATATTGCGTTCGGCTATGTTCCAAGAGGAATACAGTGAAATGGTGATTGTAAAGGATATTGAATTGTATTCGATGTGTGAGCATCATATGCTTCCATTTTTTGGCAAAGCACACATAGCCTACATTCCAAATGGATACATTGTGGGCCTTAGTAAAATTCCTAGGGTCGTGGACATATTCGCGCGCCGATTGCAAGTGCAGGAGCGGCTCACACACGAGATACTGGATTGTATCGAGACTAATTTGAAACCACAGGGATGTGCTGTTGTGATTGAAGCCAAACACATGTGTATGATGATGCGTGGCGTGCAAAAACAAAATTCAACAACGACAACCTCTGCCTTCACAGGACAGTTTATGAAGGTGGAAACAAGGACTGAGTTTTTACATTTGATTTCATCACATCTTAGTTAATGGAACACAAAGCAGCTTATATTTTTCCAGGCCAGGGCTCGCAATTATCTGGAATGGGTGCTGGTTTGTATGAATCTTATCCAACCATTCGTCGGTACTTTGATGAAGCCGATGAAATTCTTGGATTTGGATTACGTAACCTCATGTTTTATGGAGCAGAAGAGGAATTGAAAAGAACAGAAATAACACAGCCTGCTGTTTTTGTTTATTGTTATGCGACCTATCAGTCTCTGGCAAAGAAGATGCCGCAGGCAGTAGCAGGGCACTCGCTTGGAGAGATTACTGCAATAGTAGTATCAGGAGCACTCGATTTTGAATCCGGACTTCGTCTTGTGGACGCACGTGCCAAGGCGATGCAAGCTGCATGTGAAATGACTGAAAGTACAATGGCCGCAATACTTGGTCTTGATGATGACGTGGTAAAACAGATTTGTGCAGATACTCAAGGTGTTGTTGTGGCTGCCAACTTCAATTGCCCTGGTCAGATCGTGATATCAGGTGAAATTCCTGCTGTGACTACTGCTGCTGAAACTTGTAAATCATCCGGCGCCAAGCGCGCAATTCTTCTGCCGGTGGGTGGTGCATTTCATTCTCCATTAATGGCACCAGCAACTGAGCTATTTGCTAAGGCCATAGAAAAGACCGACTTCAAAAATCCCTTTGTACCTGTATATCAAAATGTCGATGCTCTCCCTTCCTTAAATCCTGAAGAAATTAAAGCAAAACTTCTACAGCAATTGACATCTTCTGTCTTATGGACTTCCATAATTGAGAATATGAGAAAGGATGGATTTGAAGGATTTGAAGAATTTGGCAGCAAAGTGCTCGGTGGATTTGTTAAGAAGATTTACAAAGAAGCCCTAATGACTTCATTTGAGTAATACATGGAAAATAATTTGCGTACCGGTAGCCTGCTGGTGGCAGAGCCCTTTATGCAGGATGTCAACTTCAAGCGAGCCGTTGTACTTATAACAGACCACGGTGACGAAGAAGGAACAGTTGGGTTTATTATTAATAAGCCTATGACAGTTCGAGTTAATGAGCTGGTTGAGGATTTCCCGGAAATCGAAGGTTTTGCTCATTACGGTGGTCCCGTTTCTACTAATACCATTCACTATATCCATAATGTAGGCATGTTGCTGGATGGCAGCACGGAGATTGGTCCCGGTGTGTTTTGGGGAGGGGAATTTGAAAAACTCAAATTTCTGATAGCTCATGAACTGGTAAAAGGGGAGAACATCCGCTTTTTTGTGGGATATGCTGGATGGTCGCCAGGTCAATTAGCGGAAGAAATGGAGACGGGTTCCTGGATTACTTCTGAGGTGCACGCCAACTATCTTTTCAAATCCAAACCTACACGTCTATGGAATCAGGTCATGCATAACAAAGGAGATGTATTCAGTGTGTTGTCGCAATTGCCTGAAGATCTGAGTCTTAATTAGTGATACATGTAGCACCAGATTATGAAGACAAAATGAATATGTATTTCTTCGAATTCAATTGTTGTTAAATTTTTCTGACTGATAATGTATTTCTTCGAATTCAATTTTGATTCTTTTTCACAAATTGAAATTGTAATTCGACGAATTGCATTTCAATTGCATTTCATTAATATTCCATTTTTCACCCATCACCTCGTCTAAAATTTCCTTTACCTACCTTTGCGCCCTCTATGCTATTACTAAAGGACGTCACCTGTACATTCGGAGACAGGATATTACTCGATAATGTATCATTTGCCCTTAAAACGGGCGAAAAGGTAGCCCTGATCGGCCGCAACGGCTCGGGTAAATCCACTTTGCTCAAATTTATCGCCGGACTCAATGAACCGGATTCTGGTATCATCGATCGCCCCGCTAGTATGGCCTACCTAAAACAGGAGATCTCCATTGACCCCCATCTTACTGTGATGCAGGCAGCCTATCTCGCCTTCGACCGCGTGAAAGAAATAAATGCTCAACTCGAACAAGCCACCAAAGAACTCGAAACTAGCACGGATAATGACCACATCCTTCACTTAAGTCAATACCTACACGAGCTTTATGCTGAATTAGATCACCTTGGTGCAGCATCTATCGAAGGGGATATCGAAAAAGTCCTGAAAGGATTGGGCTTCGAGGAGGATACATTTCAAAAAGAAATCGGAAAACTTTCCGGGGGCTGGCAAATGCGAGTCGAACTTGCAAAATTATTACTAAGTCGTCCTGACTATCTTTTGCTCGATGAGCCTACCAATCATCTGGATATGCCTTCGATTATCTGGCTTGAAAAATATCTAAAAAGTTCTTCTACAGCGATTCTTCTGGTTTCGCACGATAAGCGTTTCCTGGATCAGTTAACTGACAGGACTATTGAAATATCATTAGGCAGAATCTATGATCTTCCACTTCCATATTCAAAATTTATGGAGGAACGGCAAAAGCTGAAAGAAATTCAACAGGCTTCATACCAGAACCAGCAGAAAGAAATAGAGCGAAAGGAGAAATTGATAGACCGATTCAGGGCTAAAGCGTCCAAGGCCAGCATGGCTCAGTCACTCCAAAAACAACTTGATAAAGTAGAGATTATCGAGCTTGAAGATGAAGATACTTCTGCTATGAAAGTCAAGTTTCCTGTACTTGACAGATCACCACGTACGATGGTCAAAGCGACACATATCCAGAAGTCTTACAATCACAAGGAAGTATTGAAAGGAGTTGATTTCGAAATCGAACGAAATGAAAAGATTGCTTTTGTAGGGCAGAATGGCCAGGGCAAAACCACCCTTGCAAAATTGGTAGCAGGCGTGATTGAACCTAGCGGTGGTGAACTGGATGTAAATGAAAAAGTGCTTATCGGATACTACGCCCAAAATCAAACTGAGTTATTTGAACCAACAAAAACGGTGTTGGCTACCATTGAAGATCAGGCTGCACCTGAAGTTCGTCATCGGGTGAGGGCAATTCTTGGTTCATTCTTATTTACAGGTGATGATGCTGGTAAAAAGGTATCTGTATTATCTGGAGGTGAGCGAGCAAGACTTGCATTAGCATGCATGATCCTATCACAAACAAATCTGCTGATAATGGATGAGCCTACACACCATCTTGATATTCCAGCAAAACAACGACTCAAGGAAGCCCTGATAGATTATCCGGGCGCCTTAATTATCATTTCGCATGATCGTGATTTCCTTAAAAATCTCACCAGCCGTACCATTGAATTTGCCGGAGGAGTAACGAAGGAATACATCGGTGATATCGATGAAATGTTAAGTAAAAAGGGAGTCGAATCGCTTGATGCAATTGCGGCTAAAGCGCAGGAAATAAAAGAGCTTAAACAGGTGGTCGAACCCCAGGTTATTGTTTCAACTTTGAACCCACAGGAAAAGAAGAATCTTATTCGACGTTATTCGCAAGTAGAAAAGGAAATAGCTGAGTGCGAAAAATTTATAAAAGAAAAGGAAGTTTTATTGGCTGACGCTGACTTCTATCAGACACCCGACTTTCAGCTGCAGGTGAAGATGTATGAAGACAAGAAAAGAAATCTGAACAAACTCATGGAAGAGTGGGAGATACTTGCTGATAAGATTGCCTAATTAAGTATTCAGATGCCTTTGAGAGTTTGAATTTAGATCAAAAAAAATGCCGGCATCAACCTTTGCTGATTCCGGCAAGTCTCACCCCTTTATTAATCTTTATCAGCCAATGCTGATTTTAGTATTTTTTTATTTACTAATCGTTTTATTCGATCAACAATGTAAAGGTCATTATTTAAAACTCCGTGTACATGGACGGAAACACCCATTTTTAGATTTCAGGGTTTTCACCTATTGTATTGCAATTTTCCTTAAAATCGACTCTGCTCCGCTTTGTATTTTTACATAGAACATGCCGGACAGCCATGCGGGAAAAGATAATTCAATTCCTTTTTTGCTATCAATCGTGACAGAAAGAGCGATATTCAAAGACTCATTTTTCAAACTAAATAAATCCGCCAAAATATTACACTGAATATCTACTTCAGGAAACTCAAGAAAGAGTGATCTCATATGTGTATTGCGCCGTACCAAAAGAGTGCCGGCATTAACGATCAGCAGCATGGGATTGTTAGTCTGATTAAATACAAAAGTGCAGGAACATATTAAATAAATCTACAGGGTATTCCCTGAAATGGCTAGATGTTTTTAGCGAATCATGACTCTTCCTGAACAGAAATGTCCTCATTTTTACGTTTTAGGTAATAATAAGTCTCATGTTGCGCACGAATTGCAAGATCTGATCTTTGAGACCGATATTCATTAATCTCATTATAGTTCAATGACCTGGCTTTGACATTATCTCCTTGCTGAATAGTCATGATGTCTTTAATCTCGGCTATCAATCTGGGGTCATATATAGGAAAGCTCGTTTCAATACGGAAGGAGAGATTCCTTTCCATCCAGTCTGCAGAAGACAGGTATATTTTTTCTTCTCCCCCGTGGTGAAAAATGAATATCCGGCTATGCTCTAGGAAACGATCAACAATGCTAAAAGCGTCTATATTATCGCTTAGATTCTTTTTGCCAGCGACCAGGCAACAGATGCCTCGAATATTGAGCTGGACTTTCACGCCTGACTGACTTGCTTCATACAATTTCTCAATCATCTCCTCATCCTGAAGACTATTAAGCTTAAGTGTTATAAAAGCATCACGACCGGCTTTCTTTTCTTCTATTTCAAAATCAATTAATTGTAATAGCGTCTTTCTAAGATTAAACTGCCCAACCAGTAGGTGTTTAAAATCTTCATTAGGAAGCTTTACTGTCTCGAGAAATGAAAATATTCTGGCTACTTCGCCAGTGATTCTTGGGTCTGCAGTAAAGAGCCCAAGGTCACTATAAATTTTCGCTGTGTCTTCATGAAAATTTCCCGTACTCAGATACCCATATAATTGAGGCTCACCATTTTCAATTCGTCTCACCAATGCCAACTTACTATGCACTTTTAATCCTGGAAAACTATACCGCACTATGATACCTGCTTTTTCAAGTTGCTCTCCCCATCTAAGGTTCGCTTCTTCATCGAACCTGGCTTTTACTTCAATGAATGCATACACTTGCTTTCCTGATTTTACAGCAAGTATAAGAGCATCCATAATCCGGCTTACAGGTGCAACACGATACTGAATGATTTTGATGTGAGTGACATTAGGATCCCGTGCCGCATGCTCGAAGAACTGGACTACCGGTTCGTACTTATGATAAGGCACATGAATCAGGTGGTCTGTAGCTTTTATAGGATCAAAAATGGATTCTTTATTTGATAGCGGTAAATAATCCATCGGGGTCAATACCTGGTCCTTCAGGTGATTCATACCAAAAGATGGAAATTTGAAAAAATCAAAATTGTTGTGATATCTGCCTTCCGGAAATAAACCTAACATTTCAACTCCAAGCACATTCATCAGGTATTGCAGAAATTGACTTGGAATGGTTTTATCATATACCAACCTTGATGCAGGACCAACATCTCTTTTTTGAAGGCTATTCTTAATTTTCTTCACAAGGTCGCCCTGGTATTCATCGTCGATATACAATTCTCCATCTCGGGTAAGTTTGATGGAATAGGTATTCACTATTTGATAACCTGGAAAAAGCCACATTACGCTATGACGGACTATATCATCCAGCATGATAAGTTCATGGCCATGTTTAGCAGTCGGAAGCTCTACAAATCTTGGAAGATGATCCGATGGTATTTTGATAATACCGTAGTGGAGATGATGAGATGTATCTTCTTTATCCTTCATCACTATTGCCAGATAGAGTGCGGCATTATTTAAGAATGGCCTGATCTTTTCTTTAACCAATAGTACCGGCTGAACGAAGGGGAGTAGGTTTTCTTGAAAAAAGGTATCAACAAAGGCCTCCTGCTCCTGGGTCAAATCTTCTCGTAACACAATATGGATACCATGTCTTCGCAGCTCCGGAACAATTTGTTTGCTGAATATTTCTCCAAATTCTATTGCCTGCTCACTGACGACTTTCTGAATTTTTACTAGAACTGATTCCGGATCATAATCTAGTTGGCGCATAGTCTTTTTGCCGACTCTAAGTAGATTCCTGTGATTAGCAACTCTCACCCTGAAAAACTCATCAAGGTTGCTACTGTAGATGGCAAGAAATTTCACACGTTCCAGCAAAGGAACATTTGCATCCTTCGCTTCCTGTAGCACGCGATAATTAAAGTACAGCCAGCTGATGTCCCTATGGATGTATCGATTTGATTTTAGGTTAGTTTCCTTAGCCATATTATTGTCATCTGGACAAAGCGCTATCCCTGCATGTGGGGCCAGATAGTGGCAAAATATCCTTATTCAGGCTCAATTCAAAATGCCTTTATCTCCCGGAAAGGGCAAAAATCAATCCAAGACTGTCTCCTTCACATTTTAGAGCCGTAACGGAGTAAAGATTACTCCAGCAGCTATCTTTGCCTTTTCTCTAATTACTTTAATCAAAGCAATATGGATTTGTACAGGACGAAAATGGTGGCTGCCAATTGGAAGATGAACACCAATCTGGTCGAAGGTGCGGCTCTGATAAATGAAATCATCCAGGGGTTACCCTCAGATCTTCCCTGTGAAGTCGTTGTTGCCCCGCCTTTTACCCATCTCCCCATGGTTAAATCCTTGACGGAATTACATTCCATAAAGGTCTGTGCACAGAACTGTCACCAGGAAGCTGCCGGTGCATTTACCGGTGAAATTTCAACTGTGATGCTTAAAAGTATGGGCGTAGAATATGTCATAGTCGGACATTCTGAAAGAAGGCAGTTTTTTCATGAAACACATGATATACTTAAGCTGAAAGTCAATGCAATACTTGAAGCGGGATTAAAACCTATCTTTTGTTGTGGTGAACCGCTTGAAATACGTCAGTCAGAAGCTCATAATATTTTTGTGCGGATGCAATTGGAAGAGAGTTTGTTTCATCTCAGCCCTGAGCAGTTTAAAAATGTTTGTATTGCTTACGAACCTATATGGGCAATTGGGACCGGAGTTACTGCCTCACCGGAACAAGCGCAGGAAATGCATGCTTACATTCGCGATCAGATAGCAATCTCCTATGATAAGATCCTGACCGAAAGCACTCGTATTCTTTATGGCGGAAGTATTAAGCCTGACAATGCAAAAATTTTGTTTTCGCAGGAGGATGTAGATGGCGGATTGGTCGGTGGTGCGTCACTAAGCGGATCTGGATTTTTGGAAATAATTAGAGCAGCCTGTTGATAACCTTGTTGAAAAAAATAGTAAAAAAAACTTGCTTTCAGTTAATATTCAGTTTACATTTATAATATCCGCAGAAGAGCTGGTTAAGAGAAGTCAGATTGAAATTTTCTTTTAATTGGTAAGGAATTAAACCCTAACCATTGAAGGGAGGAAAATAATTACTTCTGGTAAGCATGAGTAATCTCTTTTAGAAATTTTAATCATGACAGTGGGATGACCTAGTGGTCATAACCCAAATACCGGCAGACATAACTGTCATCAAATCCGGTATAGTGTCTTGTTCATTGAATCGTTAGTCTTAATTCTTAGGAACGAAGACAAAACCAACATGAGATGAAAAAGCACAAATAGAAAAGGGATTCATTTGTCAGTAATGATAAATGAATCCCTTTCTATTTACTTATAAGTTATAGGACACCTATAAGATGACAATTTTCTGCCAGGACGTTTTTCCGTTGACAGTTTTGCATCTGATAAAATAAGTGCCTGCAGAAATTGTGACAGGTATTGCGATTTTCACGCGCTCATTTTTATTACCTGAAGGGAATTCTTCATTCCAAATATTAACACCATCTGTTGTCCACCATGAGATCTCTTTTAGTTCAGGATTATCTCCCAACAAAGGGACGACGTACACTTCATCACTTCTATTAATGATGGTGGGTAAGATTTTAAACAAATTAGATTCCGGTGTAGCTTCAGATGATCCTGTAAGCACTACGGCAAATTCAAAACTTGCCGAACATCCAAGCTGATCAGTGACAGTGATGATATATACGCCATGCTGTATATTAAAAAGACTTTCGGTCATCTGACCTGAACTCCATAAATAGGTAAAGGGAGAAGATCCACCGCTAAATTCAAGGAGAATGGCACCTGAATTATTTCCCTGATCACCAATTATTTCAATGTCATTGATAGTAATTGGTGACAGAACATCCAGATTTAAGATTAGCTGAGAAAAACATCCGGGGTTTACTTCTTCAACATGCGAATAAGTACCTTCTTCGAATACAGCAACTCCCTCAAAATTGAGAGTGTCACCAAAACATATCGTTTGATTTATTTGATCTGTAATTGTATCCTGTACAGTCAGGTTAAGGTGAATATAATCTGTACAACCACTTGGGCCGATATATTCAATAATCTCCTGCGTTGTTTCTGTATAGGGCACACCCAATACAAAGATGGTGTCATCTCCACAGATTTGCTCGGTTATAAATTCATTGAGAGATGGAATGATGCCAAGAGTCAGCAATACGATGCTATCGCAGTTATTATCTGCTGCATCTTCAAAAACAATTTCATATGATCCCGGCTCTGAAATAATTTCGGTGCCAATAGTGATAAATCCGCCTTCACAAATAGAGGTATCAAGTACAGTTACTCCATTTGGTTTAACAGTAACATTTACGAACCCAGTGCCATTACCATCGCAAAATGCATCGCGCATATTGCCAATTTTAAAGCGGCCTGAAAACATAGGATCTATATCAACCGTCAGCGTAAGAGCTTCACTCAGTACGTTAGCAAAAAATTCATTATCCTTAAATAATTCGAAGGCAAAAGGAGGAGTACCTACGCTGTTGAAATTAAAAGTAACAGGTGAACCAGTGCAAACAATTGTGGGTCCTGTACTCGTGAGATTACTTGTTGGAGAGGGACGAACATTTATAGTGAATATGATAGGGTCTGCTTCACAAAAAGCTGCCTGCGCCCTAAGTATATAATTGACTTGCAAAATATCACTTGTTTCATTTCTCAATATCTGGAAGAATTGATTTCTTGCTGTTCCTGATGAAGCACCCTCGACGCCTGCATCAGGGTCAGCAGTCCATGAGTAGGTATACGGAGGAAAGATATTGGTCTCCGGAAACAGTATCACTGTATCTCCGTTACAGATAAACAGATCCTGGACTGGTTGAACCGTAGGATCAATGCAGCATATCATACCCAATGATAAAGTCTGCTCCTGGTCGTAAGCGCAGGCAAGACTAGTATTGACACCGATCTCACCATCTGCAAATGTGCGCACACTTACAGTAGCATCCAGATTTGTCAGACATTCTTCTTCGACTGGAAGCGTAAAACATACTTTCCATTTAGAAGGGGTAAGCAGACATGTAAAAATATCACCTGTAGTTTCATCTGGATCAGTAT
>JALYSC010000010.1:13427-17021 GCA_030855005.1 Bacteroidota bacterium
TAGGCGGGGGATCAGTAGTATTGGTAAAATACCAACCAGGAGGCATGCCCTGATTACCATCAAATCCACTAATAGGGTTGGCAATGTTATAGCGAACATCTCCCTGACCAAACCAGTCCCAAAATCCAATGGGAGCCGTTGGCATTAGCATTGAATCAACCTGTAACGGCATTCCAAAAAAGTCAAATCCTTCTTCATCCCATGCTGGGCCAAATGAAGGCACTATACCTTGAACTCCGTTGCAATCTAATTTATTCCATTTTTGTAACTCATAACAAAACATCACTTCCTCTCCGGGTTTGAAAGGACCTGTCAATGGACTACCCAGTGAAGTGCTTTTGACATACAACGTATCTTTCTGATTACAGAATTCTACATCTATTGAAGTTGCGCACAATTCAAAATCTCCTTCATTGCCTTCTGCATCTGAGATAGCTATAATATAAGTGGTCAATGGATCCACAGCGATGTATGGAATAAGTACTTCTCCATTTTCACCAATCTTACATTCAACAGGAGTAAAGTTGATACAGTCACTTGTGCGCAGCAATGCAAGTTTGGGAAGATTAAATTCAGTAGAAGAAACACTAAGTGTCAACAAGTCAGCCGTTGTATCAGTGGTCAGTTTAAAATATGCAGTTGCATTAGTAAAATTGCCGCAGTTGCCCTGCAGAAAAAACGGTCCTGGATCAAGACCTGAAGTGCATCCTCCAACACAAATCAAAACATCCTCCGCAGGAGGAAACAATTCATTGCTGAGCGTAGTATCTGCCCTGCAAAAATATTCATCGGAACATGGGGGAGCATTCGCATTCAAAGTAAAAAACCAGATATCCTGTTGCGCGATTAAATTTGGTGGTACATTTTTGTCTGTTGAAGTAGAACTGTTGAGCATGTAGACAACACTATCTATAACTACAAGATCCCCGGCTACATCATTGAGTGAGCCACCATAATTCATTTGATTTAGAATGTTGCCATTCAGATCGGTCGTGAATAACCAAACATCATTAAAACCTTTATTGCCTGTCAGGTTATTGGAATCGCTGTCAGTCGTAGCTGAGACAACTAGCAGATTTCCCATCGAGGTAATATTTGCATTTACATCATTACCGCTCCCTCCATAATTGAGGAGCGTTTCAAGATCACCATTAGCTGGATCCAAATTCAGGATCCATATATCTTCCTGACCATAATTAGAATTAAAATCATTGTCATCTGAGGTTGAATGGGCAGTAACATATATTTCACCATCAGGGCCAATTATAATATCTGTTGCAATATCTTCTCCGGTGCCACCGAAATTCTTCTGCCATAGCAGTTCTCCGGTATTACTTAATTTAAAAACCCAAACATCAGATTCTCCATAATTATCATCAAGTCCAGGAAGGTTAGAAAAGCTAGTGGCAGCGATGTAGGTATTACCTGATAGGTCATTTATTATCGCAGCAGGTGATTCCTGGCGTGTACCTCCAAGAAGCACTGACCATCTGAGTGTAAAATTATTATCAGCACGAACGATCCATACATCTAGAAATCCATGATTCAATTGGCCATCTACTTCGGGAGAGCTAACTTCCAGCGCCATAGTGATGTCGCCATTAACTGCCCGTACTGCATCAACACCGCTTTCTCCAATCTGCCCGCCGAAAATCTTTCCGCTTGTTAATGTTCCGGCTGCATTCGTCCTGATCAACCATCCTCCGGAGAGTCCGGTCAGTGTGCCGAATGTACCTTGATCATTGCGGGTGGTACCGAAAGCCAATGTGCCACCATCGGGCAATGGCATTACCGTACTAATATCATCGTTATTGAATCCTCCAAAATTCTTATTCCAGATCAGTGAGCCATTGATATTTCGTTTCATGATCCAGAAGTCAGTACCTCCATTTGTACCAGGTATATCCCCGTCTAATGAAAAGGAGCGAAGGCCTAAAAACAGGAGTGAAGAATCAGCATTTGGAGCGATGTCTACACCAGCATCAAGGGAGTTGCCACCAAAAATGGTGGAAGAAAGTGGCGTAAACTGAGCTGATAACTGCAATTGCAGTAAAAATAAGAGTGGGATAAGTAGTCGTATTTGCATAGGATATAGTATTGAACTATAGGCATTTAAAGAGTGAAAATTTACGGATAATTGCTGAAGTGGCATAAAGGAGAAATGTAAGGGTTTTATTCAAACTCCTCATTTGCTGTGAACAGTAAGATTCCTGCCCCTAACGCCTCATAAGAAATGAAAATTTTTACCTTTGGCGTCCCAACTCAGGGTGATTAGCTCAGTTGGTTTAGAGCGCTGCCTCGACAAGGCAGAGGTCAACAGTTCGAGCCTGTTATCACCCACTTTCCCTTGAAAAATTCGGGACGTAGCTCAGCTCGGTAGAGTACACGCCTGGGGGGCGTGTGGTCGCAAGTTCAAATCTTGTCGTCCCGACTTGTTTTTTTCTAAAAGCCACCGTAGCTCAGCCGGTAGAGCAACGCATTCGTAATGCGTGGGTCAGCGGTTCGAGTCCGCTTGGTGGCTCAGGTTCATGACATAGAGCAGTCTTGTAGCGGGCTAATCACGGGACTTAAAAGTCACTGGTTAGAATCATTCATCCCGACTTTCAGCTAAACTTCCTACTTCATCAGTGTTCTATCCATTCTCTATTGTGTACTTGGGCGCTCAGGCTTTAGGATGAACGAGTTTCATCTCATTGACTAAATGTGTGGCTCCGGCAAATTTATCGACTACAAAAAGGATATACCGAATATCCACCATAATATTTCTACAAATCGATTTATCATAATAAAGGTCACTCATAGTTCCTTCCCAAACCCGGTCAAAATTAATACCAATCAGATTTCCATAAGCGTCAATTGCCGGACTTCCGCTATTACCGCCTGTAGTATGATTACTCGCTATAAAACAGACAGGTAATTTTCCGCCTTCCGCATACTGACCATAGTTTTTAGAATTATACAACTCAATGAGTTTTGGATGAACGTCAAATTCATAATCACCGGGTATATATTTTTCCATGACACCTTCGAGATATGTTTGTGTCTTATACGTAACACCATCACGAGGATTATATGGTTCAACCTGGCCATAAGAAACACGCATGGTGTTATTGGCATCGGGCCAAAACCTGTGATCAGGATATGTCACCTTTAACGCTGTCACATAATCTTTCTGAAGGACCTGGATTTTATCATTAAGTGTATTGTAAGAAGGTGATAATTTTTCATCCATTACTTTTTTTAATTCCATGTAGATCTGGAAAGCTGCATCTTTTTCAAGGTAAGTTGTGAAAGCATTTCCTCCCTGATTAATATGTTCAATCAATTTTTCTTTGGACGCCCAGATGGATTCATCGTAGATATTTTTAAGTAAGTTTGGTCCGACTGTCGCCAGGATAGTGGGGTAGTATTGAGTAGATAATTTAGTTTTAAGATACTCTGTCACAGCAACGAATACTTCCCTGTCTACTTCAGGTCTATAGTTGGTATAGAATGGGTCTAGTTGAGATATAATCCTGCTGGCGATCTGTGTGTATCCCTGATTACCATTTTCCTTAAATGCCTTGAGGAGTCGCTCCGCGTACTGTGTTAATT
>JALYSC010000286.1 GCA_030855005.1 Bacteroidota bacterium
TACATTACTCTGATACCTTACAATGAACTTGGGGATGCGGCTGGATGTACCGTTCAAAGTTTTCGCACGGAATTAAATACATTACCCAACTGTACCACCATCACGTATCCTCAACCCGGAGCTACCAACATTCCCATTACGGCTACTATTCAATGGGCGCATGCTGTTGGAAATCAGATTGGATATAAAATTTCTATAGGCACTACTCTCAATGGGACAGACATTGCAAATAATATCAATGTTGGTAATGTCACATCTTATAATCCTCCGGGATATCTGCCACATAGCACTACACTTTATGTAAAGATTACTCCTTACAGTCTTTCAGGAGATGTGCCGGGATGTGCATCGCAAAGTTTTAGCACCATCGTTCCGGTGAATGGGGATTTTTGTTTTATGGCAACCAATCTTCCCTGTGGACAATCCATTTCAGGCAACACTTCACTTGCGTACAATGATGAAGAAGCTTTTACCTGTGGGACACTTATCCAAGCCCCCGGTATCTGGTTTACGTTCGTGGGCAATGGCCAAAATACAATACTCACTACATGCGGTCAGGCTGCCTATGATATAATGCTGAATGCCTACACCGGGACATGCTCCAATCTGACTTGCGTTACAGGCCTTGATGATTTTTGCGGCACGAGTAGTCTGCTTTCATTTCCTACGATTAACAATACCACATACTATATTCTGGTGCAGGGCTGGGAAGGATCAACGGGAACATTTACACTGACCAGGACTTGTTATTCGGGTCCATTTTATTGTCCGACTATCAGCAACAATGCAAGTAATGAATGGATTAAAACTTTTGTGCTCGGCACTTATTCGAAACAATCCGCCTCCAGCACCTACAGCGATTTTACTGCCGAGACCATTACGGTTTCCAGAGGAGGCACTTATCCTATAACCATCACACCACAATGGCTGCAATCAGCCAGACCTGAGCGCTTCAGGGTGTGGGTGGATCTGAACATCGATGGAGATTTTAGTGATAGCGGCGAACAGCTCTTTTCAGCTGGCCCAATATCTCAGATAGCCAGCGGGAATATTGCAATTCCAATCACTGCGACTAACGGAACAACAAGATTAAGAGTCTCGATGCGATATAATCTGGCACCTCCTTTCTGTGATGCATTCGATTATGGCGAAGTGGAGGATTACAGTATCAATATCAGATGCAATATGGTAACCTCGCTGGATGAAAGCACGAATGGATCTCTTCGGAATGTCTCCATGTGTGCAGATGATAATGAATCCATTCTGTTTTCCCCCTCATTAAATAATCAGACCATATTAGTATCCTCTGCACCACTTACATCAGATGGAATCTGGAAGTGGATGGCAGATCCCGGAACGAACATTAGAATTCAGGCAAGCAGTATCACAAGACTACTCTCGATCCCCGTAAGTAAATCAGTAGAAATGCAAAATCTGGAATTGATTGGAGGCACTGCAACAGACGGAAGTACGATTGATAATTTGGGTACACTCATTCTTCGTAATTCAAATGTCATAAGGGCAATAGGATCATCATCCATCCCATTACGAAATAAAGGACTAATGACAGTGCAGGGTAATTGTAACGTCAGACCTTAATTTACAATCCGGACTACAAATCCAGATTTTCTACAATAAAAAATCCATCATCCCCCTGGGATTGGTATTTAGGCATTAAGATGAGACCTGTAACAGGGGATATTACGTTGCCTGAATTATTATTTGCAAGGAATTCACCTGCTTCGATTTTTTGAAAATTTTCATAGCCTGGATTCATGATAAAATTTTCACCTGGCTGAATTTTATAATGGTGAATCAATTGTGTCATTTTTGGCAAACCAATAGACAGTCTGATGAGAAGGCCGTCGTGTCGATGATCGACATCATGAGGGTTTACAGAACCGATGCTACGCATACAATTTACAACGGCTGCAACAGATCGATGCACACACTCAGGGTCATTATGCTGTCCCGCTTCGAACACGATACAATATTGTCTCAGTGTGGGTCTGTTGAAATAGCCGATCGTAGTACCCGGTAAGATTTCGGCCAACCCAAGGATAACTGGTGCAAACAGCCCCATGGCCAGGTCTCTACTGACGGAATCCTCCGCACAGATGGTAAAAATTCCGCCATCAGCTGTGGTGGTATGGAAATCAAGTATGAGTGTCTCTTCAGGTTTGTAACGATCTATCTCCGCCTGAACGCTATTTATCAGTTCGATACATTCTAATTCTTCGGGCGCCCTTTTCTCCGGAAGAACAGATAATATTCGGTCAACCTCATCCATGGAAAGCATCCGGTTGAGATCACGTTCCATAAATCTTTTTTTCTCCCTTAGGGCGCTTAAGTTACCTATGAGACCTACCACATTTCCCCTATAGATAAACCCGGGATTCTGAACTGGCTCGTATTCCAGGAGCTCAAACAACTGTCGGATGGCTTCAACGCCGGCGGGCTCGTTGCCATGCATAGCCCCAATGCATAGAAGCAGCGGACCTGCAGCTTTTCCTTCATACCGCCCTAATAGCCGCTGTTCCATAACAGGCAATGATACTAAGTGATATTGATAAAAATAAGAATAATGGGGTATTTCCGGATATTCATTAAACCCGCCCAACTGTTAAATAAACATGACACAACGATCGTATAAAACTGCCTTTTAATAAATTTTTAACTAGCCCTAGGTGGGATTGCGCATAAATTATCGATATTGCACCCCGATTCCCTAAGAATCTAACCCACTAATGACATGAGTGTAAACCCCTTACATTCAGGCAAACTCACTTTCATCCCCAGAGCTCTCCTCTCTGCGGCAATTGTCATTTTATTGCATAAACAACTGAAGTACCCACTTCAGAAAACCCAAGAAGTGTTAAACTGACCCCTAATTCTCAGAACTATGAAGTCTCTAAACCCTACGAATTTAAATTGTATTGATTGTAGTAATGTATCAAATTCAATACCAGATTGTCCAAAGGCAACCCAATATTCATTTAATGGTAAGGGTGCTGGCCGGTATCTCCTGATCCTGGTTCTTTCCATTTTCCTATCAGGATTTTATTTCCAATCAAATGCTCAATCCTCCACATGCGTGCCGGGCATGGTCATGAATAGCAATAGCTCATTATGGTCAGAGGAATGTTATCTCAATAGCTCTTGCCAGGAACAAGGCAATCCATGTAGTTCAAATGATGTCAGACTTTTAGGCGTCTATATCGCAGACATGAACGGGAATCCTGTACCAGCATGCGACATCGGAGAAACGCAAACCGTATTGTTGTGGGGAAGATTTAATAACAATACAGGTACTAACCGTTATGCTATTCGCACACGAACCGAGGTGTGGATCAATGGTGTATTCAATGTTGAATTGAATGCATGTTCATTTGATGTTTTACCATCTGGCGCTACTAACGCGGCGTTACTAGGTTCTTTCACTTATACCTGCGGCGATCAGATTCAGTTGCTAAACACATGGGTGGCCTGGGAAACCTCTGCCGGTAACTGCGCGACGGTTTTTGATTGTGGAGATTATTCTCCCTCAAAGTGTTCAAAAGAATTAGGTTTTATTGATTTTCTTACGGTCAATTTTGATTATAGCTGTGGGAATTCCACAAGCACCACGACAGAAGTCTGTTTTACAGATTTAACTCTTGGAGGAACACCACCCTATTCTTATGCGTGGACCTTCGGTGATGGAGGCACTTCTACCATGGCAAATCCTTGCCATACGTATAATGCGACCACAGGTACGTTCACTGCAACCTTGTATGTCACAGATGCCGATGGCATCACTGCCGGAGCATTTGAGAATCTCGATCTTGCCAACCTGATTTGCTGTAATCTGACGTTCACATGCCCTCCAATGGTCAACCCTGTCTTATCGTGTCCGAGTCAGGTGCCCGCAGCTAATCCCAACCTTGTCGTAGTAACAGATTCCTGCGGACCAGTAACCATCACAGTCAGCAATGTAACTACAGGATCAGGTTGCGGTACAGACACCATGCGTGTCAGACGCAGGTATTTAATCAATGACGGAACAAGTCTCGATAGCTGTATTCAAATATTTAGAGTTATCGATAAAGTTCCTCCATCTATTAGTTGTCCTGCAGCTGTAACTGTACAATGTTCAGCATTAGTTCCACCCAGAACTCCAGGTAGTATTACAGCTACTGATAACTGTGCGGGTGCGTTAGGTCCAACTGTCACTTTTGTAAGTGACGTAACCACTAACATGACCTGCACAAACAGGTTAACGCTCACCAGAACCTATCGCGCTACAGATGCTTGCGGAAATTCAGCTACCTGTGCTCAGACTATCACTGTTTTTGATAATACCGTCCCAACTATTGCGTGTCCAGCGGGTGTAACAGTCCAGTGTGCCAGCCTCGTTCCTCCTGCCAATCCCGGAGGAATTACAGCGACTGGTGATAATTGTGGTGGTACAGTAACCGTTTCAGTTTTACCGGACATTACAACGAATCAAACATGCATAAACAGGCTTACGCTAACACGTGTATACAGAGCCACCGACTTGTGCGGAAATTCAGCTACCTGTGCTCAGACCATCACTGTTTTTGATAATACCCTCCCAACTATTGCGTGTCCAGCGGGTGTGACAGTGCAGTGTGCCAGCCTAGTACCTCCTGCCAATCCCGGAGGAATCACAGCGACCGGGGATAATTGCGGTGGTAAAGTGACCGTGTCAGTTTTACCGGATATAACCACGAA
>JALYSC010000287.1 GCA_030855005.1 Bacteroidota bacterium
ATTTTATTCTCTGGATGCTATTCTTTTTTATGTTGCCTTTGCTTGTGATCGAATGGTATCAGCTGCGATTTCTTTACTTCCGTTGGAATCAAACTTTAGCGATGGACCATTCAAGTTCATATGGTCTATCTGTTATGGGTTGGCTGGAATCATGGTTCAAAATTCATGCAAATAAAATGGTCGTTACCATATCTGGCGGCTTATTGCTGTTGTCGCCTTTAATATTAATAAAAAACTACAAGCATTTTCATTTCAGATTGTTGACCATTTGCTCATTACTTATTTGGATTGTCATCTTCAACCACAAAGCGGAATCGCCCACTTTCATCATAGCCATGTCCGGCGTAGCAATTTGGTTTTTTTCTAAAAAGCCTACTACTATAGATATAATACTTTTTGCTTCTGCAATAATTCTGACCTCTTTATCCCCATCTGATCTTTTCCCAAAACCTATTAGAAAAGCGTGGGTTGAGCCATATGTATTGAAAGCCTTGCCCTGTATTTTGATTTGGGCTAAAATTATCTTCGAAATGCTGACTTATAAGGCTAAAAGTTATAAGGAGCCAGGTGATGCAATCATGTTAAAACCCATAGAGGTCTGATCTTTGACGATTCTTAAGAAAACCCCTTTATTAACTAAAGTAAAATTATTTTTGACTCTTCATTTTAAATACCGTTATTGACTACTATGGCAGATCAGAAGGAATTACTTGGCGTCGGATCCAGAGTGAAACATCCGGCATATGGCGATGGCGTTGTGATACGTCTTCACCCGGTAGCTTATGAAGTGAGTTTTATCGTGTATGGAATCAAAAATGTAGGAAAGGACTATACCCAATGGGAAGTGCTGGATCGGGTAGAGACAACTGAAGCAGTCACGTTTTCTGAAGCAGAAAAATCATTGATGAAAATCCTTCGTCAATGGAGTGACATTACTGAAGTAGTGACCATCGCAGATAAATGGAAAGGGGGTACCCTGGTGATGCAACCTGGAGAAACAGGGCTCAAGCCAAAAGACCTTCCTATTGAAACATTTTTTCACAAGATTGTCATGCTGCGCGACCGTATCAGGGTTCTTGAACAAAAGATTAATGCTAATCCTAAACTTACTGAAGAGGACAAGATTGACATGCAGCAATACATCACCCGCATCTATGGTAGCCTCACTACGTTTAATGTGTTGTTCAGAGATAAAGAACAACACTTTGTAGGTGAAAAAACATAATCATGGCTAAAACACTTTTCTTTTTCCTTTTACTTTTTTCCGGCCTTTCCTGTCTCAAATTTGGAGAACCATTCTCCGGCTTACCACCGGGAATGTGGCGCGGTGTGTTATACTTAACCGATGATCTGGATGGGTTTGATGAAAAGTCCAAAGGCGAACTCCCATTTAATTTTGAAGTTGTCTATACCACACCTGATTCATTTCACCTCATCATCCATAACGGAGCAGAGCGGATCCGATTGGATGACATCAAAATGGGTATTGATCGGCGCACTTCACATGACACATTGTGGGTAGAGTTTCCCATTTATGATTCTTATCTCAGGGTCAAATATGAAGAAGATGCTATAGAAGGATTTTGGGTAGCTCGTAACCGTAAGGACTATCAGGTTAAGTTTAAAGCTTTACATGGACAAATGCATCGGTTCTTCCAAACACCGGAAGCACCTGCAGTAAATCTGACAGGACGATGGGAATGTCATTTTGAAATTGATACAGAAAAGCCATCCACATCAATTGGTGATTTTGTGCAGGAAGGAAATAAATTGACAGGAACTTTTATGTCTCCAACCGGGGACGATCGTTTTCTTGAAGGGCAGGTAAGCGGTAACCGAATGTTCCTTTCTGTTTTTGACGGTTCGCATGCCTATCTTTATGAAGCCAAAATACTTCCGGACGGATCGTTGACCGGTATATACAGATCAGGTAGTCACTATAAAACATATTGGGAAGCAATACGAAGCGATACCATTGAATTAAATGATTTGGGTGATCCTTTTTCATTAACTCAAATGAAAAATCCGGAACAGTCTTTCGTGGTTTCGCTTCCAGATCCCGACGGAAAAATGATAGATCTGACGCAGGAACAATATGCCGGTTCGCCAAAAATAATTCAGATCATGGGCACCTGGTGTCCAAATTGCAGGGATGAAACAGAATTCCTCCTTGAATATCTTAAAGCACATCCAGAACATAAATTTAAAATTCTCGGTATTTCATTCGAACGTCATACTGATGAGGCCAAAGCAAAAGCTGCGATTAAAAACTATAGAGATAAAATGAATATACCCTACACGATCGTGTATGGAGGATCGAATAATAAGGAAGAAGCCTCTAAAATATTACCTCTTCTGAATGGAGTTATAGCCTTCCCTACTCTATTATTTCTTGATGCCAATAATCATGTTGTTGCTACCCATACAGGCTTTAGCGGACCGGCTACTTCAGGATATGAAGCATTCAAAAAAGAATTTGATGGTTTGGTCGAAAAATTAAATGGACCTAATGAATAAGTGTGTACTTATCACAGGTGCAACAAGTGGTATCGGACTCGCAACTGCGCGTGAATTTGCAAGTCATGGATTTGATCTGGTTCTTACAGGGCGAAGAACAGAAAAGCTCAACGAGATCGAAACCGAATTTGAGAAATATGAAAATATAACTGTGAGAACGCTGACTTTTGATGTAAGAAGTTACGACGCTTGTGAAGCAGCAGTAACCTCCATTGATGGTCCGGTTGATATCCTGATTAATAATGCCGGATTGGCACGTGGTCTTGATTTCGTTCACGAAGGGCAGCTTAGCCACTGGGAAGAAATGATTGATACTAATGTAAAGGGTATGATCTACATGACAAAATTAATCAGTGCAGGAATGGTGCAAAGGAAATCAGGTCACATCATTAATCTTGGATCATCAGCCGGCAAGGAAGTTTATCCAAAAGGAAATGTATATTCTGCTACCAAATTTGCAGTGGAAGGATTTACAAGATCTATTAGAATGGATCTGCATCTATATAATGTTAGAGTCTCACAAGTTTCACCAGGACACGTGGAAGAGACAGAGTTTGCTAAAGTTCGTTTCGATGGCGATGTTGAACGAGCCAAAATATATTCAGACTTCAATCCATTAACATCACGTGATGTAGCAGAAGCTATCTATTTCATCGCGTCGAGACCTTCTCATGTTGATATTCAGGATATCTTCATGATGGGCACTCAACAAGCCGCTAATCTCCTGATTGACCGGTCAGGCAGAAAATATGATCATCCATAATATTTACTATTCTATACTTATTCATTCGATATGAAACATATTATCTTTTATTCCATTTGCATAACGGGCTTTCTCACAATGAGCTCCTGCCTTGATCGCGATAACACAAAAAAGGAAGAAATCACTTCCACTTACACCAACATGGATATTCATTCCCGTGCCAAGCCAACAGAGGCGGTTATTAAACATCTCGATCTCGATCTCACAATAGATTTTGATGCTAAAAAATTAACCGGATCAGCTAAGTATGATATTCAGGTTAATGAAGGAGCAGACAGTATTTACCTCGATACACGAGGACTCGATATTCAACAGGTGATGGTCGATAATGAAAAGGTAGAATATACTATGGGACCTGATGCAAAATTTCTTGGCCAGGCACTTATCATTCCCGTAAAAGAATCTTCTAAGAAGCTATCTATTTCTTACTCCACAAGACCTGACGCAGCTGCTCTTCAATGGTTAGTTGCATCACAGACTGCCGGCAAACAACATCCATATCTATTCACGCAAGGTCAGGCAATTCTGACACGTACATGGATACCTATTCAGGATAGTCCCGGCATACGCATCACGTATGACGCGACCATCCATGCGCCTAAAGAACTCATGGCAGTCATGAGCGCCTCCAATCCGCAGGTAAAAACTGATGATGGTGTTTATAAATTTAAAATGGCTCAACCGATACCCGCATATCTCATAGCATTGGCTGTCGGTGACATTGCATTCAAATCCGTTGGCACACGCACAGGTGTATACACTGAGCCGTCCATGCTTGAGAAATCCGCCAATGAACTGTCGGATATGGAGAAGATGGTTGAACTTGCAGAATCATTGTATGGTCCATATCAATGGGAGCGATATGATGTCATTGTATTACCACCATCATTTCCTTTTGGTGGCATGGAAAATCCAAGGTTGACTTTTGCAACTCCAACCATCATTGCAGGCGATAAATCTCTTGTATCACTCATAGCACATGAACTTGCACATAGCTGGTCAGGCAACCTCGTAACCAATGCAACCTGGAATGACTTCTGGCTGAACGAAGGTTTTACAGTGTACTTTGAACAACGCATCATGGAAGCGTTAATTGATAGCTCTTATAGTGGAATGCTGGCCAATTTAGGATTGCAGGATTTGAAAAAAACGATTGGAGAACTTGATCCCAAAGACACACATTTGTTTTTGGATTTAAGCGGAAGAGATCCTGATGAAGCCATGAATGATATTGCCTACGAAAAAGGTGCTCATTTTCTTAAAATGCTGGAACGCAAAGTGGGTCGTCCAACATTTGATGCATTCCTGCGCAAATATTTTTCCGATAATAAATTTCAGTCCATGACTACAGAAAGATTTGTGTCATATCTAAAGGAAAATCTTTTGGTTCCAAATAATGTGCAGGTCAATATTGATGAATGGATCTATGGACCGGGTCTTCCGGAAAA